>NZ_JACJSW010000179.1:0-8007 GCF_014698375.1 Microcystis flos-aquae FACHB-1344
ATAATTTTGCTAATAAACATAGCAAAATTATAGATGATTTCCTGACCTAAGATCACATTTTATTCTTTTTTCCACTTCAATCTAAGAATTGAGAAAAAAGCAAAACCCTCCATTATACCATAAAAAAATTATGCAAGAGGTCTAGTTTAACTTACATAGGATCGATCTTTGTGTCCTTTGTGTCTGGAGTGGTTCCTTCCACCCCCTCGCTAGGAGAGATGTATCAATGATAGAACAGATGAAGAAGCAATTTTTTGTCAGCTATAATGGGCGTGATAAGCAGTGGGCAGAATGGATTGCGTGGATACTCGAAGAAGCGGGTTATTCTGTCATTATTCAAGCTTGGGATTTTCGCCCCGGCAGTAATTTTGTCTTAGAAATGCAGAATGCGACTGTTCAAGCTGAAAAAACGCTCGCTGTTCTCTCCAATAACTACTTAAATGCGCTCTATACCCATCCAGAATGGGCGGCAGCTTTCGCTCAAGATCCCACAGGTCAAAAAAGAACTTTAATCCCCATTCGTGTCTCAGAATGCGAAATTAAGGGGCTGTGGCAACAGATTGTTTATGCAGACGTGGTTAATCTTTCGGAAGCTGAGGCGAAGGATGTGGTTTTAGCCGCATTGCAGGAGAGGGCAAAACCGACGCAAGCACCGGGCTTTCCGGGAGTCAGTCTTTCCCCTGCTGAACGTATTACGCCGCAGCGAGTGGATTATCCGGGGGCAGAAGTTCCCCATAATTTAGCCAAGGCGCGTACTGGGGCGGTTAATTTCGTGGGGCGTGAAGATGCAATGGTACAAATGCACCACCAGTTACAGCAACAAGAAAGAATTGCGATTACCGCCGTCGTTACGGGAATGGCAGGAGTCGGCAAGACAGAATTAGCACTCCAGTATGCGCTATATCATAAGAAAAAATCGACTTATCCCGGCGGTATTTGCTGGGTAGGGGTACAAGGGGAAACAGTGGGGGTACAACTATTAAATTTTGCTAAGTCGCTGTTGGGTTTGTTTCCCCCGGAAGATTTGAATTTGCGGGGGCAATTGGATTATTGTTGGGCGAGATGGCAACCGCCGGGGGATGTACTGCTAATTTTAGATGATGTGCATCAGTATGAGGAAATCCAAGATTATTTGCCTCCCCAAGAACAACGATTTAAGGTATTGATTACAACTCGGCAACATTGGCTGGCGGCATCGTTTGAGCAGTTGCGCTTACCCGTTTTAAGCGAATCAGCCGCCCTTGCTTTACTGGAATCTCTGATTGGTGCGTCGCGTCTGCAAGCTGAATTAGAGGTAGGGAAGGGGTTATGTGCGTGGCTGGGTTATTTGCCTTTAGGGTTGGAATTGGTGGGGCGTTTCCTCAAGCGGCGTAATAATTGGACATTGGCAAGGATGCAGCAGCAGTTGATAGATAAGGGTTTACAGTTGTCTGCTTTGCAGAATCCTTCGGGAGATATGACGGCGCAAAGAGGGGTAGAGGCAGCTTTTGAGGTGAGTTGGGATGAGTTAAATCAGCCAGCGCGGGATTTAGGGTGTTTTCTCAGTCTCTTTGCGTTGGCTCCTATTCCTTGGCGGTTGGTGATAGAGCGGTGTTTGTCTGCTGAGGATGAGGAGGAGTTGGAAGATATTAGAGAGGAGCAATTACTTAACCTTCATCTGTTGCAAGCTGTAGAAGGAGAAGTTTATCAGTTTCATCCGTTAGTGCGACAGTTTTTTCAAGCTAAGTTAGCACTGCGAGAGGATGGGGATGAGTTGAAACGCTCCTTTTGTCGGGGTATGGTTGAGGAGGCAAAGACTATTCCTGAGACTCCCACCAAGGAGCAAATAGAAGCTGTCGCCCTATCTATTCCCCATATTGCGGAATCAGCAACAAAGTTAGAACAATGGCTGGAGGATGAGGATTTAATTCCGTCTTTTGAAGGATTGGGAGTGTTCTATTATGGGCAAGGATTCTACGAACAAACTGAACCTTGGTTTAAGCAATGTCTAGCAGTAACTCGCCGCCGTTTGGGAGAAGAACATTCCGATGTTGCTACTTCTTTTAACAATTTAGCAGAATTATATTGTTCCCAAGGAAAGTACAAAGAAGCAGAATCCTTGCGTTTAAAATGTCTAGAAATTGAGAAACAAACTTTAGGTGAAGAACATCCGCAGTTTGCTACTTCCCTCAACAATTTAGCATTATTGTATAAATATCAAGGAAGATACGAAGAAGCAGAACCCCTCTATTTACAAGCTTTAGATTTGAGAAAACGACTCTTAGGAGACAATCATCCCGATGTGGCAGGTTCCCTCAACAATTTAGCAAACTTGTACCAATCCCAAGGCAGGTACACAGAAGCAGAACCTCTCCTTGTAGAAGCATTAGATTTGTATAAACGACTCTTCAGAGACAATCATCCCCATGTGGCACTTTCCCTCAATGGTTTAGCATTATTGTACAGTTCCCAAGGAAGATACACAGAAGCAGAACCTCTCTATCTAGAAGCTTTAGATTTGTGTAAACGACTCTTAGGAGACAATCATCCCGATGTGGCAGGTTCCCTCAATGGTTTAGCATTATTGTACAGTTCCCAAGGCAGGTACACAGAAGCAGAACCTCTCCTTCTAGAAGCATTAGATTTGAGAAAACGACTCTTAGGAGACAATCATCCCGATGTGGCAACTTCCCTCAACAATTTAGCAGGATTGTACGATTCCCAAGGCAGGTACACAGAAGCGGAACCTCTCTTTCTAGAAGCTTTAGATTTGTATAAACGACTCTTCAGAGACAATCATCCCCTTGTGGCAACTTCCCTCAACAATTTAGCAAAATTGTATTATTCTCAAGGAAAGTACAAAGAAGCAAAACCTCTCTATTTACAAGCATTAGAATTGTTTAAACGACTATTAGGAGACAATCATCCCGATGTGGCACGATCCCTCAACAATTTAGCAAGATTGTACAATTCCCAAGGAAAGTACGAAGAAGCTGAACCCCTCTATCTAGAAGCTTTAGCAATTGCCGAGCAAGCTTTAGGGGAGAATCATCCTACTACTGTTAGGATTCGGGAAAACTTAGAGTCGCTCCCGTAGGATGGGTTATTAACCCATCCGATAATACAACAATATAAAATAATACAATCACCTTCAATCAACCAAACAATCATGACTACACTCAAAGATATTGAATCCGCGATTCTCCAGTTGCCTGACGAAGAAATCCATCAATTATCAGCTTGGTTACAAGACTATCTTGATGATAGTTGGGACAAACAGATAAAAAACGATCTCGAATCAGGGAAACTCGATCGACTATTACAAAAAGTCAACAATGATATCAGTAAAAATCAAGTTAAGCCTTTAGATGAAATCCTTAACAACTCCTGATTTTTGGCAATGTTATGCCAACTTACCTCCCTACATTAAGCAACAGGCAAAAAAAGCCTATCGTCTCTGGATTAGTAATGTTTTCCATCGATCATTACATTTCAAGAAAGTAGGGAAAAATGTCTGGTCAGTCCGAATAACTGAGAATTATAGAGCTTTAGCATTGAAAAAAGGTGAAGATTATTACTGGTTTTGGATTGGTTCTCATGATGAGTATGAAGAGTTAATTAAATAGAAGGAGAAAATTAACCATGCTAGATCCTAAAGAATTTCGCAATATTATCCACCAATATTTATTTTACTGAAGTTACCTCACAGGAATTTCTGGCAAATCAAAAAAAATACTGTCCAGAAATTTTTGAAGGCGATAACTATCCCAATATCACTGAAAATCTTAATAATTTAGCAAAACTCTACCACTCTCAAGGAAGGTACGCGGAAGCTGAACCACTCTACCAGCAAGCTTTAGACATAGCCGAGCAAGCTTTAGGGGAGAATCATCCTAATACAATAATATTTCGGGAAAATTTACAAACGCTGCGACAACAGCAACATCCATCGTCTTAACTGTGATCAATTTGACCATGGGATGGACTATAATTGATCATTGATGAAGACTTATTGAATACAACACAATCATAGTATTCATTCAATCATTTCAATCATAGTTTAGACTTATTATGGGATTATGGGATGGACTATAATTGATCATTGATGAAGACTTGTTGAATACAACACAATCATAGTATTCATTCAATCATTTCAATCATAGTTTGGACTTATTATGGGATTATGGGATGGACTATAATTGATCATTGATGAAGACTTGCTGAATACAACACAATCATAGTATTCATTCAATCATTCAAATAACAGTTTAGACTTATTATGGGATTACCGTAGGTGCTTCTGATCGATGCCTCTTAGATTACCAGATTTTGTCCCCCCCGAACGGTGACAATTTATCAGCGTTTTCTCCTTGTTTGTCGCCGGTGATGCCATTGACTGAGGAGACGATAACTAACAAAATAAGTGATAATGCTCGCCAACAGACCTGTAATCAAACTGCCAAAAAATAGCGTTAATAAAAATTCACCGCTCAAACTTGCCCAATTTTCCGCCCAACTTTGGTTAGAGGCAAAAATACGACTATCGATCGCTTGATTTCCTTGACCTAAAAACAATTCTCCCAATTTATAATTAAACAAAAACAGGGGAATATAGGTAAAAGGATTACTCACCCAAGTGGCTGCTGCTGCCGCAATTTTATTGCCCCGCACACAGAAAGCTAAAAAAATCGCAATAATGATCTGTAATCCCATCCAAGGAAAAGCCCCAGAAAACACCCCCACCGCTAACCCGCGAGCGATTTCGATCGGATGTCCCTGTAATCGCACCAAGCGAACCCACCAGTAGCGACAGGAGCGCGTCAGACGATTAACTAGGTTATTCCCTTTATTTTTCGCTTTTAATGACCGTGAACGCATATTTTCGGGCATAAATGCTGACAAAATTGATCCTGACTTCAATTTTAGCAAGGAGTGATTAAGAGATGTTAAACACAGGGGATACGATCGCCGCCATCGCTACGGCGATCGTTCCGGAACAGGGTAGTATCGGTATTGTCCGTTTATCCGGTAGTCAGGCAGTGGCGATCGCTCGTCGGCTTTTTCATACCCGCAATCGTCAAAAATGGCAAAGTCATCGTCTTCTCTACGGTTATATCCGGCATCCCCAAAGTCAAGCAATTATCGATGAAGCTTTACTGTTGCTCATGTTGGCTCCCCGCTCTTTCACCCGCGAGGATGTGGTGGAATTTCACTGTCATGGCGGCATTATGCCCGTACAACAGGTGTTACAGTTATGTCTAGAAAATGGGGCGCGTTTGGCCCAAGCGGGGGAATTTAGCCTGCGTGCCTTTCTTAACGGCAGAATTGACCTAACTCAAGCCGAAAGCGTTGTCGATCTCGTTGGGGCGCGTTCTCCCCAAGCGGCACAATTTGCCCTCGCTGGTTTACAGGGGAAACTCGCTCAACCGATCCGCCATTTGCGTGCCACCTGTCTCGATATTTTGGCCGAAATTGAGGCCCGTATTGACTTTGAAGAGGATTTACCGCCCTTGGATTGCGAGGCGATTCTCCATAGCATAGAACAGGTTTTTTGTCAAGTAAATTTAATTTTGGCCACCGCCGAGCGCGGGGAATTGCTGCGTAGTGGTCTGAAAGTGGCGATCGTGGGGCGGACGAATGTGGGTAAATCCAGTTTGTTAAATGCTTGGAGTCGGAGCGATCGAGCGATTGTCACCGATTTACCCGGCACTACCCGCGATATTGTCGAATCTCAGCTAGTTGTGGCGGGAATCCCCGTACAAGTCCTCGATACGGCAGGAATTCGCTCGGCCAGCGATCGAGTTGAACAAATTGGGGTGGAACGTTCCCGTCAAACGGCCCGGTCTGCTGATTTAGTTCTCTTAACCGTCTCCGCAGAGTCAGGATGGACCCAGGAAGACGAGGAAATTTATCGCTCTGTCAGCGATCGCCGATTAATTTTAGTGATTAATAAAATTGATTTGGTTAATCCAGAAACGGTAATTTACCCAGCAGAAATTGAGCGAGTTGTCAAGCTATCCGCCGTCCAAAATCAGGGGATTGAAGACTTAGAAAAAACTATTATTAATGCTGTCCAAAATCAAGAACTACAGGCGGCTAATTTGGATTTAGCCATTAATCAACGACAGGCGGCCGCTTTAACTAGGGCGAAAATTGCTTTGGAACAGGTCAAAAAAACAATTGACGAAAATTTGCCTTTTGATTTTTGGTCGATCGATCTGCGTACTGCCATTCAAGCTTTAGGAGAAATTACCGGCGAAGAAGTAACTGAATCGGTACTCGATCGCATTTTTCGCCGTTTTTGTATTGGTAAATAAGCAATGAGGAAATTTGGTCAACTGTGTTGGGTTAACTGTAGTTTTGTTGAGGATTGTATAACTCAGATATTACTGGAAAAAAATACTTTCCAAGCGGCCGTAATAATGGCACTTCCCAAAAGGATAATCAATGTCCAGACCTGATTTTTTTGGGTTCCTTCCACTGATTTTAGCCGGTTGTCGATGCCTTCAATTTTCCCGTCTAAAACTTTAATATCCCCTTTGATATCTGCTTGTCCTATCTCAAGTTTTGTTAAGCGATTATCTAATCGATCAAACCGTTCATCAATCTTATCGAATTTTTGACTAACTTCCTTGATACTGTCTTTAATTTCTTTAAGGACAGCTTCTAGGGAATAAGTAACAGTTTCGTTAGACATTTGGTAAACTCCTATACTGCATCTGGTTAGAATATAATTTTATCTTAGTCTAGGCTTTAAAAAAATTTTCTTTCAGGAGCGATTAACTGTAGTCTTGTTGAGGATTAGATAACTCAGATATTACTGGAAAAAAATACTTTCCAAGCGGCCGTAATAATGGCACTTCCCAAAAGGATAATCAATGTCCAGACCTGATTTTTTTGGGTTCCCTCTACCGATATGAGCCGATTGTCGATGCCTTCGATTTTCCCGTCTAAAACTTTAATATCACCTTTGAGATCGGCTATTCCTATTTCTACTTTGGTCAAGCGCTCATCAATCTTATCGAATTTTTGACTAACTTCCTTGATACTGTCTTTAATTTCTTTAAGGACAGCTTCTAGGGAATAAGTAACAGTTTCGTTAGACATTTGGTAAACTCCTATACTGCATCTGGTTGGATATAATTTTATCTTAAGTCTAGGCTTTAAGAAAATTTTCTTTCAGGAGCGATTAACTGTAGTCTTGTTGAGGATTAGATAACTCAGATATTACTGGAAAAAAATACTTTCCAAGCGGCCGTAATAATGGCACTTCCCAAAAGGATAATCAATGTCCAGACCTGATTTTTTTGGGTTCCCTCTACCGATATGAGCCGATTGTCGATGCCTTCGATTTTCCCGTCTAACACTTTAATATCACCTTTGAGATCAGTTACTCCTATTTCTAGTTTGGTTAACCGATCTTCTACCTTGTCAAATCTTTCGTTAACCCGCTTCTCAAGCGAGTCGATCTTTCCCTCAATCCTTGTGAGGACAGCTTCTAGGGAATAAGTAACAGTTTCGTTAGACATTTGGTAAACTCCTATACTGCATCTGGTTGGATATAATTTTATCTTAAGTCTAGGCTTTAAGAAAATTTTCTTTCAGGAGCGGTTAACTGTAGTCTTGTTGAGAATTAGAAAGATCAGATATTACTGGAAAAAAATACTTTCCATCCGGCCGTAATAATGGCACTTCCCAAAAGGATAATCAATGTCCAGACCTGATTTTTTTTGGTTCCCTCTACCGATATGAGCCGATTGTCGATGCCTTCAATTTTCCCGTCTAACACTTTAATATCCCCTTTGAGATCGGTTAATCCTATTTCTACTTTTGTCAAGCGCTCACCCTCGACTTCTTGTCTCTTGTCCTCTTGTCTCTTGTCCTCTTGTCCTCTTGTCCTCTTGTCCTCTTGTCCGGGAGCATCTCACCTTTGTAATAAGTAGAAATGCTTAATGAACTCAATAAAAAAGTTAAAAAAGGCAACCATTTAGATAGGCAGAGCGATGACGAAGGACTTGCGGTACATTA
>NZ_JACJSW010000018.1:0-12072 GCF_014698375.1 Microcystis flos-aquae FACHB-1344
ATTTGCTAAGATTAGACAAGGCGCTCTTTGACGCACCTGTAATTTTTTACTTTGGCAATAAATTCGTTTCAGTAATTTAGCGGAGAGAGGATTTATTTCTCTGAAAAATATCACAAGTAATCGAAATTAATTCACCGCCTCTCTAGCTTACCATATTATTGCTTATTTGTGTAATTAATTTTGTCTTATTACTTATATCATTTTTCAAAAGTAATGAGGGCTGGCTGAATAAATCTAAAAACCTTGTTGGGTAAGACTTTTAGACTTTTTGTCAATCAAAAAGTCCCAGATCTGGGAGTGATCGGGGGGAAAATTCAGGGACTTTTTCCCTGAAAATTAGTAATTGACCCCCTCAAAATCGGTAAAAACCTACACCCGTTCGGCGGTTCGGCGGTTCGGCTGATCTCACCGTCGAAGCCTGAGATCACCCTCGAAGCCTGAGATCACGGCCGAAGCCCACACCCTACACCCCACACCCTGTCCCCACGAAAAACTTTTTCAGCAAACCCTAATGACAGACTTAGTTGCTCACTCCAAAGTGCAATCCCTCTCCGAGAAAGGAACTGCACTTTCAGATGTTAGTCACGACTATTGAAAATTCGTATTAGCTATTTTTTCGGGGACTCTAGCCACTATTTTCAGAGATTGCTGTAATGGGGATTCGTTGACATCCGTTTAGGTGGATTGACTGGCCAGAAATTGTCGTTGATAGTCTAAAAACTCGCCATGCCATTCCGCAAAACGCCGCTCCCCATCTTTGACCAAAAGTTGGCGGTAGGCTTCCGAGGAAATCCACGGCTTTGTTGGGCGTTGTTGGGCCGAACGAGCTTGGTATTCAGCCCTTGATTGACGGCATTGGTTGTGATAATTTTGGTGCCATTCGCGATAGCGCCGTTCTCCATCCCGCACGAGGGCTTGGCGATAGGCTTCTGAAGATAGACTCATGGTGTTACTCCTTTTCAAATCCCTTGATGGCTTGGCCAGAATTATAACACAATGCGTGAACTAGCCAGTGCTGACCTCTCGTCAAGGTACGACATAGATCTTTTCCCTCAGTTGCAAGGCTTCTTTGCTATCTCAACTGCTGCATTTTGTCCCGCTTCGCGTTGCTACCCTTTAACCAAATTTAGTAGGACCGGCCAAGAAATTAGTAAAAGCTGTTTACAGGTGTCTTAAACCTTGTGGCAAACGGCCACAGCTGACCCCATTCAAGAAGTCTAGTTTTTCTGGTTTTTTCTCCTCGGTTAACATTGATCGTAACCTATGGTAGGTAGAATATACACTTTAGGTATCAATATATATGATGTATATGGTAATTTTTTGGCTCTCTTAGGTTTGGTGGGTAAAATGTATTCTAAGATACAGTCCTGCTGGCGAGCTAGTAGAAAGAACCACAAAGACACAAAGGACACAAAGATTGATCGCTCTTATACTTATATAAGTTAAACTTATGTTACAAGGAATAAGAGAGCCATTTTGGGGACTTTGGCGGCCTGATTTGGCAAAGAAATGCCATATTTCCATTAGCACCATTACAAAAATCTCTGGAGAGTTGAGTTACTAATATGGTTAAAATTATCAGTCGTCAATCCTTGGGAAGAAAACCCGTTTACGATATTGGTGTAGAGAAAGATCATAATTTTTTGCTGGGCAACGGGTTAATTGCCTCCAATTGTTTTAATAAATCTCACTCGACCGCTTATGCTTACGTCACCTATCAAACCGCTTATTTAAAAGCTAATTATCCTGTGGAATATATGACAGCGTTACTAACTGCTAGTAGCGATAATCAGGATAAGGTGGAAAAGTATCGAGAAAACTGTCAGAAAATGAATATCGATGTCGAACCTCCCGACATCAATCGCTCGCAAAAACATTTTACCCCGATTGGACGCAAAATTCTCTTTGGTTTGTCCGCAGTTAGAAATCTGGGCGAAAATGCGATCGAGGCTATTTTAAAAGCCCGGGAAGCAACAGGAGGAAAGTTTACTTCCTTAGGGAATTTTTGCGAGCGTGTTGATTTGCGATTGGTCAACAAAAGAGCTTTAGAAACGCTAATTTATTGTGGTGCTTTTGATAAAATTCAACCTAATCGCCATCAATTAATTGAAGATTTAGAATTAGTAGTTGCTTGGGCGCAAAAACGCACCAAAGAGAAAGAAAGTGGTCAAATGAATATTTTTGATATGCTAGGAGGTAACACAGAAAATAAACAAGAATCCGAGTTTGAACAGTCTCCCAGTGCCACCGCAGTAGAAGATTTTTCCCTACAGGAAAAGTTAAAACTGGAAAAAGAACATTTAGGTTTTTATGTTTCCGAACATCCTTTAAAAGCTTTACAAAGAGCCGCTCAAGTCCTATCTCCTATCAATTTAGCTGACTTAGAAGAACACAAAACCAGAAAAAAAGTTAGTGCAATTGTCTTATTAAATGCGGTTAAGAAAATTATGACCAAAAAAGGGACTCCCATGGCATTTTTAACCCTAGAAGATGCCTCGGGACAATCGGAAGCGGTGGTGTTTTCCGATACCTACGAACGTCTGCAAAAATTATTAGTGGAGGAAGCAACTTTAATGGTGTGGGGAAAAGTTGATCGCCGAGATGATCGGGTACAATTAATTATCGAAGATGCGGAACCGATCGAAACCATTAAAATGGTGATGGTTAATTTATCGCTGCAAGATGTCGTCAACCAAAATCGTCAAAATCTTCTCAAAAGTATTCTGCAATCGGGAGACAAACAAAAGGCAAAAGTTCCCGTTATTGCCACCATTGGTGCGGGAACTCAGCGTCAATTTGTGCGTTTAGGACAAAACTATTGGGTAGAGGATGACAATTCGGTGCTAGAGTCTCTGAAAGTTGCGGGTTTTCTGGCTAATTCTGCACCTCTGATTAATCATTAAATGCTAACTGGCAATCACCCAAGAGCCATGGCTGCGCCAATATTGTTTCTGTAAAACCTTTTCGATTTCCTGTTTCGATAATAATTCTCTTTCGACCCACAAATCAAGACAAATATGGATTTTGATCACCTCTTTGACACTATTGCCACTCTTGTCCTCCATCATTCTCCTAGTGGGATGGAAACGGAAATCGATCGCTTTTTACTAGAACGCTTTCAAGAGTTAGGATTAGAAACATGGCAAGATCAAGCGGGAAATGTCATCGGCAAGATTAAAGGACAAGATTCGACCCAAAAAATCGCCATTACCGGTCATAAAGACGAAATTGGCGCTATTATCAAGACAATTAATACCGATGGTACTCTGCAAATTCGCCAACTTGGGGGAGCTTTTCCTTGGATTTACGGAGAGGGAGTGGTGGATATTATCGGTGATAGGGAAACCAGATCAGGAATTCTCTCCTTTGGTTCCCGTCATATTTCCCATCAATCCCCGCAAAAAGTGCAGCAGGAAAACACTCCCGTCACCTGGGAATCCGCATGGATAGAGACGAAATTGACTCCGGAAGAATTAGACGCTTGCGGGGTGCGCGTGGGTAGTCGAGTCGTGGTGGGAAAACACCGAAAACAACCCTTGCGACTAAAAGACTACATTGCCAGTTATACCCTTGATAATAAAGCTTCCGTGGCGATTCTTTTGGCATTAGCGGCCAGAATAATTAACCCTGCGGTGGATATATATCTGGTTGCCTCAGCTAAGGAGGAGGTAGGAGCATTAGGGGCCTTATTTTTTACCGCAAATAACCGCTTAGATGCTTTAATTGCCCTAGAAATCTGTCCCCTCGCTCCTGAATATCCGATTAAGGATGGCAGCAGTCCTGTGTTATTGTCTCAGGATGGTTACGGTATCTATGATGAGCAATTAAATCAAGAATTACGAATTGCGGCCGAAAAGGCGGGAATACCCCTGCAATTAGCCATTATTAGTGGTTTTGGTAGCGATGCCTCCATCGCCATGAAATTCGGTCATATAGCTAAGGCCGCTTGCTTAGGTTTTCCCACCCAAAACACCCACGGTTATGAAATCGCCCATTTAGGAGCCATAGCTAACTGCATTAGCATATTAGAAGTTTATTGTCAACTAATTTAGCTATTTTTAGCAAAAAACCAGAGCATCAATAGAAAAATAGCGATCGCCAGTCCGCTAAAAACAGTATTTTTATGCTGCTCTAACTGCATGGGTGCGGGCGATTCTTCTTTTTTCTGTTTATTTGTTCCCTTTTTAAATTGCGCTGTACTATCGGGAAGTTTATCTAAATCGGGAATCTTCGTCATCCACTCATCTGGGCGTTTGAGACGGGGAGCTTCGATAATATAAAGCAGACGCTTGGCCTGTTCGCGAATTTGATAGATAGGATGGGTAATAAGTTGCCTACAGATTTCACTAGCTTTCTCCCCCTCTCCTAACCCTTGATGGGCAGAAATTAACCAAATTTGAATCTCACCCCCTGCTCGGGAGCCTAAGGAAATTAAGGCTAAAGCCGCATTTAATTGCTGGACACTAAGACGATATTGTCCACGCTCAAAAGCACTGATGCCAGCTTGATAAAGGTCTTGAAAAGAAAGATTTTCGGCCACGGAGTCAAGATCGAGATCAATAAAATTTTACATAAGTATAGCAAGAGGTAAGAAGCAAGAGGAAACTTTGATCAGTATCAGATGTGAGTTTTCAGTTCACTGATGGTTCTTCGTTACTTGGTATGGTTTGATCGGGTGGCATAAATAGACTACATCCTTATCTGGCAAGAGACTTAATTGATTAGTTCGTTCTAGATGGAAAACAATTGACAAAAATCGCCAAATGTCTTTCTATATAAGGGTTTCATCTCTTATAACCCCGTCTATTGCCTAACACAAACAAAAAGAACCTCACTTGATTACTGTTTACTGTTCACTGTTTACTGATCACTGAAAAGCTCCCCACCTCCGCCATTGAGAATGAGAATCTCGGCAAAAATCCGGTACACTTTCTGCTAGACCTGTTCAACCCGCACGGCATGAAAGAGAGGAACTCCCTGTTACTAATTATATTAGCGATCGCCACTATACTAATTAGTCTCGTTTTAGGGATTGTATTTGGCAAAAAAGCGGCCTTGTTAGGAATTTGGGCAGTTCCCGCCATGGTCGGTTCTTTTGTCCATCCCCGTCTGGGATTATTGGCCCTAATCATCTATCTTCCCCTGAGTAATACCTTCGCTTTGTCTGTGGTGAGAGTTTTTCAGGTAGTGGGCAACTTTATTGGCATAGAGCCATCATATTCTCTCTACAAAATCGCCAAGGATGCCTTTTATTTCGCCGCTTTAGCGGCAATTTTAATTAAAACCAAAACTTTTAAGCAATTACGCCCCAAAATCAAGCCTTTTCTCATCACAACTTTGATTTTACTTGCCAGCAGCCTGATAACTTTTCTTTTTGTCAATCTGCCCCAAGGATCAATTGCTGTGGGAATTGTGGGATTAAAAATCCTCCTAAGTTATATTCCCCTAGTTCTCTGTGGCTACTATCTAATCGAGCAAAAACGGGATTTATTCGTGGTTAATCGGCTTTTAATCGTGATGATCTTAGTCTGTTGTGTTTTAGCTCTAATTCAATACTTCTTACTCGTCCAAGGTATCTGTCCTGATAATGAATTCCTCAATCAACTGGAAGTTCTTGTCCCGAAATCCGACAGCCAATTTTATCCGAATATTACCGAGAAAGCCAGCCTGAAAGCTCAATGTTTTGTCGGGGGTTCAGTGTTGTATAATCCCGATCGAGGCTTAATTCGTCTCCCTGGCACATTTTCTGATCCTTGGCAATGGAGTTGGTTCTTAGTATCTAGTAGCGTCATCAGTTACGCGGCCAGTTTTAGTGATCCGCAAAAAAGATGGCGCGTCGCTGGTTGGGTAGCAATGGTTTTAGTCTTCCTTGCGACTCTGGTTTCTGGACAAAGAATACCTTTCTTGCTAGTACCTTTGTTTTACTTGGTTCTTTTTATTGCTACTGGCAAACATAAACAAAAGTTACCATTAAAATTGGGAATCTTGGGGCTGATTTCCCTGCTCGCGGTGACGTTAAATCCCTTTATTCAGGAAAGAGGGCTAAATTTTATTGATCGCTGGCTATATTCGTCTCCAATTGACTTTGTAGGCAATCAAATGCAGTGGATGTTCAATTATGTACAGCTTTTTGGTTTTGGTTTAGGCACAGCCAGCAGTGGCGCTCTTCATGTAGCTGGAGAAGAAGAGATAAGACTAATTGAAACCTACTACGCTAAACTCCTCTACGAAATCGGTATCTTCGGTTTTATCGCTTTTATGGCACTGATGACAATTCTCTGTATTCTCACCTTTAAAGCCTATTTAAAAGTAAAAAATGCTGCTTTAAAGCATTGGGGTCTCTGTATCTGGATTTTCCTACTTTTTATTAGCTTTAACCCCTACTATTATCCTCTCTCCGTCGAGCCAGTTTCTGTTTACTATTGGTTATTCGCAGGACTATTGCTAAAACTGCCGGAAATCAGCGAGAAATTGGAAGATGAGGAGAGATTTCTCGAAAAAAATGAAGTGGAGAATTAAGAGGATTTTTATCGATAATTAAATTATCTCTCGACTGATAGGAGTTAACCGCAATGACAGCAGAAACCCTTGCCTATTCCCTCGAATCTGTCCTCAAGGAAATTAAAGATAGTATTAAAAGTGTTGATCGCAAGCTAGACACCTTCCAGAAAGATGTTGACCAAAAGCTAGACAATCTCGAAAAAGGTTTTGACCAAAAGCTAGACAATCTCGAAAAAGGTTTCGAGCAAAAGCTAGATAATCTCGAAAAAAGTTTTGACCAAAAGCTAGAAACCTTACAGAAAAATGTCGAGCAAAAGCTAGACAACCTACAGAAAAATGTCACCGATGTGAAGATAGGACTAGCAACTTTAACAGAGAAAGTCGATAGTATCGATAATCGACTGATCAAGGTGGAAGGAACCCAAAGTAACCAAATTTGGACATTAATAACTCTCTTGAGCGCTTCCTTGATTGTTGTGGGGTTCCGTGCTTTTTTTATGGGCAACAATCCCTAGGCGATCGCTGTAGAGTAACGAGACTTTCTCGCTTGTCCCACCCGACAGGCTGCCCCCAGGAAAAACTTTTTCGGCAAGCCCCTGTTTTTTTATACACTTTATTTAAACAGTTTGAGTTATAAAATAACCGGCATGACTCAACTCACACCGCGCCCTAGTGTCTTAATTGTCGATGATTTGCCCAATAATGTGCGGCTATTGTCGATTATGCTCACCGAGAAGGGCTATCAGGTACGCAAAGCGATTAATGGACAGATGGCCCTGAATACAGTGCGATCGCTAATTCCCGACCTGATCCTCCTCGATATTAATATGCCCGATCTCAATGGTTATCAAGTTTGTGAACAGTTAAAAGCTGATGAAAAAACCAGAGAAATTCCCGTAATTTTTATCAGCGCTCTTGATGATGTCTTAGATAAAGTCAAAGCTTTTCAAGTGGGAGGTGTTGATTATATTTCTAAACCTTTTCAAGGGGAAGAAGTCATGGCCCGCATCGAAAATCAATTAACTATTTCTCGTCAAAAAAAACAACTCCAAAACGAAATTAAAGAACGTCAAAAAACTGAGGAAACCTTAGAAATTTATCTTCATGCTGTCTCTCACGATCTCCGCAATCCCGTGATCGGGATGTCAATGATCTTAAATAATTTAATTAAAAATTCTCAGGGAGAAACTAAAGAAGTATCCCAGAAGATTTTACAACAGATGGCCAACAGTTGCGATCGACAATTAACTTTAATTGATTCTCTCGTCGAAACCCGACAAAATGATCTTTGGGGAGTTTCCCTAGAACTAAAGCCTTTATCTCTCTACGAAATTGGTCAACAGATCAGTCAGGAATGGGAGTTAAGATTAAAGGAAAATCAAGCAACTTTAATTAATAATTTTTCCCCCGATTTACCCTTAGTTAATGCCGATGCTCACCATCTCTGGCGAGTTTTTGAGAATTTATTAGCCAATGCCCTTAAACACAATCCCCAGGGGATAATTATCACTTTGTCAGCTAGACTAGAGGGCAATTATCTCCGGTGTAGTATTGCCGATAATGGGGTGGGAATTAGCGAAACCCAGAGAAAACAATTATTCGATCGCTATCAACGAGGCAATAATAATAATCAGATTAGTTTAGGACTAGGTTTATATCTATGTCGTCAAATTATCCATGCTCACGGAGGTGAAATTGGCATTATGAATAATGACGAAAAAGGTTCACAATTTTGGTTTACTTTGCCCTACTAAGCTGTTGACTAAGTAGGTAGATGTTAAAAACTTTCAGACACCCCCCTTATCAAGGGGGGATTAAGGGGGGATCTATCTTCAATTTAATTATAACCAGCTACTTATCTACATTACTCGTTAAGACTGTCTATGAGCAGGAAGAGCCAGTTTAAACATTTGTTTTTTCCTGTTACCGGGGAAAGAAAGGGCTAAGATCTATTTAGATCAACTATCTTCACTTGCCATGGCCGCCAATGCCGACTATTCTGCCCATTCCAGCGTTAACTTGCAACAACCTTGGCATACCTATCCGGTGGAAACCACCCTATCTATCCTCGGTAGTTCGGCTGTTAATGGCCTCAATAGGGAGCAAATCGCCCAAAGAATTAAATATTATGGCAAAAATGAACTACAAGAACGTCCAGGGCGCAGTAATTGGCAAATTCTCCTAGATCAGTTTACCAATATTATGCTCCTCCTCTTAATTGCCGTGGCCATAATTTCCGGAGGACTGGATTTACTAGCATTACAGCGCGGTCATCTGGCTAAAATTGGTGTTCCCTTCAAAGATACGATCGCTATTTTAACAATTGTCATCCTCAATGGTATCCTCGGCTATCTGCAAGAAAGTCGCGCCGAAAAAGCTCTGGCCGCTTTAAAAAAACTTTCCTCTCCCCAAGTTAATGTTATTCGCGAGGGCCAACGCACAGAAATAGATGCGGTTAATCTCGTCCCCGGGGACATCATGCTGATTGAAGCGGGAACCCAAATCAGCGCCGACGGCCAAATTATCGAAGCTTTTAACCTGCAAATTCGCGAATCGGCCTTGACAGGAGAGGCAAATAGTGTTAATAAATCCGCCTCCATTGACCCCTTAGACAGGGATACTCCCCTTGGCGATCGCTTAAATTTTGTCTTTACTGGAACAGAGGTACTGCAAGGCCGGGCCAAGGTCATCGTTACCAATACGGGGATGACAACGGAATTAGGCAAAATCGCTCAAATGTTAGCAACAGTCGGCAATGAACCCACTCCTCTCCAAAAAAGAATGACTCACTTGGGTAATGTCCTTGTTGCTGGTTCTCTCATTCTAGTGGCCCTGACTATTACCATCGGCCTGATCAATGCCGGTTGGTCGGCCCTAGAGGAATTAGTGGAAGTTTCCCTTAGTATGGCAGTAGCCGTCGTTCCCGAAGGATTACCCGCAGTTATCACCCTAACTCTCGCCCTAGGTACCCAACGCATGGTCAAACGTCAGGCCTTGATTCGCAAACTGCCGGCAGTAGAAACCCTTGGTTCCGTTAATGTGATCTGTTCCGACAAAACCGGGACGCTAACGGAAAATAAAATGACCGTGCGGGAGATAGAGACAATTAATCGCAATTTTTCGGTGACAGGGGAAGGATATAGCCCAAAAGGACAATTTTTAGACACCGAGCAACGGGCGATCGATCCCAAAACCGATCTAGAATTACATCATCTTTTAATTGCCAGTATCCTCTGCAACGATGCCAGTTTAGACCTCGATAACGGTCACGATAGCATTTTAGGCGATCCCACGGAAGGAGCCTTATTAGTTTTAGGGGCGAAAGCGGGCTTAAATTTATCCCTAACCAAGCAAGAGTTCCCTAGAATCGCTGAAATCCCCTTTTCTTCTCAAAGAAAGCGAATGTCGGTCATTTGTCAAGGAGTCAATCCCGTACTATTTACCAAAGGTTCCCCGGAATTAATCCTTGAACAATGTCTCTCCTATCAATCGGGATTAGAAAGTCTTCCTTTTGGGGATAGGGAAAAAGAAAAAGTCTTAGTCGCTAACAATGCTATGGCTAACAGGGGTTTACGAGTCTTAGGATTAGCCTACAAAAACCTGATTTATCCGTCAGAATCAACTGAAATCAGCGAAGATGAGCTAATTTGGTTAGGAATGGTCGGTATGATCGACGCAGCGCGACCGGAGGTACAAATCGCCGTGGCTAGGTGTCGAGAAGCGGGAATCCGTCCAATCATGATCACCGGCGATCATCAATTAACCGCTCTAGCGGTGGCTAAAAGTCTTGGTATTGCCCAAGCGGGAGCTTTAGTCATCTCAGGGCGAGAATTAGATAAATTATCACCAATTCAGCTAGAAAACATCATTGACAAAACTAACATCTATGCCCGTGTCTCCCCCGAACATAAATTAACCATTGTCCGCGCCTTGCAAAAAAAGGGTAAATTTGTTGCTATGACCGGAGATGGGGTGAATGATGCTCCGGCCCTGAAACAAGCAGATATCGGCATTGCCATGGGAATCGCTGGAACCGATGTCACCAAAGAGGCTAGTGATATGATTCTCCTTGATGATAATTTTGCCACTATCGTCGCTGCCACGGAAGAAGGGCGAGTGGTTTATAACAATATTCGCAGTTTTATTAAATATATTCTCGGCAGTAATATCGGGGAAGTGATTACTATCGCTGCTTCGCCTCTTTTGGGTTTAGCTACTCCTCTCACTCCCCTACAAATTCTCTGGATGAATTTAGTTACTGATGGTTTACCTGCTTTAGCTTTGGCAGTGGAACCCGCTTCTCCTAATATTATGCGTCGCCCTCCTTTTAGTCCCCAAGAAAGTATTTTTGCTCGCGGTTTGGGCAGTTATATCGTGAGAATTGGGATTATTTTTTCGATTATTAATATCACTCAAATGTTAATCGCTGTGCGCTTGGATCCGCTTTTTGGTAATACTGGTTCATGGAAAACTATGGTTTTTACTACTCTCTGTTTAGCTCAAATGGGTCATGCCATTTCTGTGCGATCAAGCGATCATCTTACCATAGAA
Organism: Microcystis flos-aquae FACHB-1344; assembly: GCF_014698375.1. Classification (NCBI taxonomy): domain Bacteria; kingdom Bacillati; phylum Cyanobacteriota; class Cyanophyceae; order Chroococcales; family Microcystaceae; genus Microcystis; species Microcystis flos-aquae. Next base: position 11,053 of record NZ_JACJSW010000018.1, read on the forward strand.
ATGAATCCTTTGACTAATCCCTATCTCTGGGTAGCAGTAACCCTGACGACAATTTTTCAACTGATGTTAATCTATGTTCCTGCCCTGCGGGATTTTTTCGGCACTCAATTTTTAACTAAAGAAGAATTATTAATCTGTTTGGGATTTAGTACCTTGTTATTCGTTTGGGTGGAGTTAGAAAAATTATTTACCCGTTGGTATCACCGGCGATAATCGGGGAGCTTTTTTCATTGTTCAGTAAACAGTGAATTGAAAACTCAAATCTGATAACTGATAAACCCCATCCACAGGGAAAACCGTAGTTTGGCTTTTTCAGCTACGATCCTTATATAGGGTTTGCGGCAAAAAGTACGGGCGAAGCATTCGGATAGAAAATCTACGGTTTCATCGATAGGTTATTGCCCGAATGCTTCGCCCCTACAGGACGCGGGCCGATGAAGACGCAAGGTTTTGAAGCACGATTCTCTCAAAATCTTGCACCTGTTTCCAGAGAAAAGCCAGAAAGCCCCTACCTTGCCTACATTTCACATTTATTCAGCAAATCCTACATAGTAATAATTTTAAGGTTTAGTGCCTTGGCCGTGAAATTCCAGTTCTCTAGCTGATTGCGATTTGGCTTACTATTAAAAACTGATTTGATCTAAAATTGAGTCAGCAATATTTTATTGGGAGTATCAAACAATGGAACCAGTTTCTCTGATTGTCGCCGCCTTGACTGCCGGTGCGGTTGCTGCGGCTAAAGATACGGCGGAAAAAGGTGTTAAAGCAGAAGTGTTGAACGGGGAAAAAAGTCGTACAAAATTTGATATTATAGATAAGAAAACAAAGTAAATATACACCAATAAATGTGAATAAGCCATGCTAACAATTTTCCCAAAACTAATGAAAGAGCTTCTCAAGCCACTCCCCAAAAATGACTATCCCGCATTAAGTACATTTACTTTTGTGTCCTGTTGGATAGGTTTTGCACTGGATAAAAGTATCGTCAGCATGAGAGACTTAAGCGCACGCCTGAAAATG
>NZ_JACJSW010000180.1:0-80734 GCF_014698375.1 Microcystis flos-aquae FACHB-1344
GCGTAAGGACTTCCGGAGTTTGTGTCCAGTAGTCCATTAGTATTATATTGCTTTAACTCAGGCTGTGTAAGACTTTTAGCCATAGCTAGTATATTTATACGGGGGAAGTCCAGGAAAAAGTACGGGCGAAGCATTCGGGCAATAACCTACGGTTTCACCGATAGGTTATTGCCCGAATGCTTCGCCCCTACAGGACGCGGGCTGATGAAGACGCAAGGTTTTGAACGACGATTCTCTCAAAATCTTGCACCTGTGGGAGCAAGAAAAGCCCCAAAACCCTTACCTTGCCTACATTTCACATTTATTCAGCAAGCCCTAAGTAGTCGTGCAAAATTAATTTCCTAGTCGAGACAGGAGACTCCGAGACTCCGAGACGGGGGACGGGGGACTCCGAGACAGCTATCAGGGATCAGATTTGAATTTTTAGTTCACTGTTTACTGGTAACAGCAAAAAGCTTTTGGCTGACGGGTGACGGCTTGGATGTGTAATTAATTTTGCTTAGGTACTTACTAGAAAGCCAACGGCTCTCCCGATATAATGGAGAAAAATGTTGGAATATCTTCCATTTAGCCTCCTGGAAAGTCATTATAGACAATTACTCCAGCCCCGAATTAATTCAACGGGATGATTAGACCTCGACCTAATATTATCTCAAGACTAAAAGTTATTCTAGTCAGGGAACACACCCAAATAAAAATAATTTTGGCTCTTCGTTACTTGGTATGGTTCGATAGGGAGGCATAAATCGACTAAATCCTTATCTGGCAAGAGACTTAATTGATTAGTTCGCTCTAGATCGAAAAGAATTGACAAAAATCGCTAAATGCCTTTCTATATAAGGGTTCCATCCCTTATAACCCCCGTCCATTGCATCACACAAACCGAAGAGCCATAATTTTAATTGCTTCATATTTTTTCAGTGAAATTGAATTAGCGACGATAGATATACATTTCAGCTAGCGAACTATTTAGTTAGTACATAAGCTAAAGGCAGGCTGTGATTGGGTTATAATTTTTGGAGATGTCTATTGATTACTAGCCGGTCAACATCTAGATTTATTCTGGCAAATCCCCAAAACGCTCTCGATAGCGTTGGAGCAATGCTTCTAAATCCTCAGCCCGCATTCTCTCCTGTTCAGCCCGCATTTTCTCCTGTTCAGTTAGCTCTGACTCCGTGGGCAGTAAATCGCCCGCAAAAGTCGCCCAACGCAGCCAAACTGCCTCAACTCCCTTATACTCTCCTTGCCAGCGGACCAAAGCCAACCCTAGCCTTTGACTGAAAAATCTTTCTCCCGTCTCTAGAGATAATGGCTCGTAGTTGCCGTCTCTGAGGATAAAACCTGCCCAGTCTTCAGGATTGAAGGGATCGTACCAGAAATATTCTGGCACTCGCAAGCGGTCTTGATATATAGCTTTCTTTTCAGTTTTATCCTGTTGAGCGGTACTTTCAGAAAGGAGTTCGATAACCACGTCGGGAGCTTTCCCCTCTTGCCAAACCACCCAACTTTTTCTTTCCCCTTTAGGAACCCCCCGGACAGCAAAGAAATCGGGACCGCGAAAGTCCTCGCTTTTTAACTGTGCGGCACTGAAATAAACGAACATATTGCCGCCTACATAGCCATCTTCCCTAGCAGCTAACCAGGGTAACAAGGCATCTATGAGTATATCCATCTGGAGTTTATGTCGTTGGGTTTCCATGGGAACGCCGTCATCGCAGGGCAATTCATCTTGGGTGGGCAGTGAAAGTCGAGAAGGGGCAATAGTTGAAGTCATCGGAGTCACGCTGGTGATGAGACTTAAGGAGCTTTTTCCTCTAGCATTGGGGAAAATATCTAGGGGCTAGAATTGAGACGGGGCAAAATGTTATGGTAATTATAGCCTTCTTCTAGGAAATTAGTTTTTTAAGCACATATTGTAGGCTTGAGCCGCCTTCAATTTTTGGTACAGCAAAGGACTCTTTTCTCTACAAGACTGTTGTAGTTGCTGAAACTCGGCTTCACCCTTTTTCAGATAGGCATCCACAAGCTCTCGATTGGCCAGATAGAAAGCGATCGCGCCATAAACCTGTTCGAGGGAAAGGAGTGGAAAATTTTGGGCAATGCTTTCGGGCGATTCTCCGTTCAAGAAAGAATAGACAACTGAATCAAGGGAGATACGAGTTCCTTCAATCCAATATTCTTCTTCTCGTTGCTCGATGTACTGCTTTGTTGGGATAGAGGCTAATTTCTAAATCCATGACAGACATCCACGCTCGAATGCTTGCCAAGCCTGCATTCGTTGTGACGCGAATAAAGAAAAATGGTAATAGAGGCTAATTTCATAGGAGTAATGTTGCTGTTTAGCTAAAAGGATAAGAAATCCCATTACCGAGTAGGAATACCATTGCTAGGACTGGGGTATAGATTTTTGGAGATGTCTATTTATTATGATGATATTAGCGTCGAGAACGATGAATTTGAGTCTCACTTGTCCAAATCCTTTCTCTGATTGGCTCTATCCGCTTCACACATCTGACGAAACTCACGAACAATATCGTCCTCGGAAATTCCCTTTTGACTTAACAGGTACTCAAATTGAGCGGCCACCGCTTGTAAGGCAGCGATATCGGCGCTTTTACTCCCCTGTTTAACGGGGAAATAGAACCCAACAGTTTGACCGTGACGTAGTACCTCAACGGGAGTCTCACCGTATAGGTATTTAGGGAGTTCGCTCCGAAATTCTCGCACCCCAATTTTCTCAATGTCATGCTTATTGGGACTTAGACAAAAAACAAATCGAGAAAAGCCTCAACTCCAATCCCCGCTTGGGATTTACTTCGAGAAGCCCAAAATCGCTGAAACCCAGATAGATCAAGGAAAATCATAAATCGAGGTTAACCCTTTGTCCCGTAATGGTTTGAGCCTTTTTTGCTGACCGAAAACGCCTAAGTCCCATTATCCATAGTCTCTCTCGTTGTGTACGCATTGTGTACACAGTGTAGCACTATTTGAGAAAGGACATCAACAAATAACTTTACTCATGTTTTACCAGATTAAAAATTTAATCTGGTTTGAAGAAAATGCCATCCATCTGCAACACCCTCCCAGTTTTTTCGGCGGTAAAACCTGGTTCAATACCGTACAGTTCGTAACCTAATTTTTCTATAATATCAATCATTTCCTTAAACAGGACTTGACCTTCGTAGAGAGGGACTAAAGATAATTCCAGCTTAATGCCTTTAACCAAAGGCAAAATTGCAGTTGCTCCTTCTAGCACTTGCTTTTCCAATCCTTGCACGTCTATTTTGAGAAAAATGGATTTAGTTTCGCTTTTGATATAGTCCTTGGCAATGATATCTAGCCTGCTCAATTTTACTGTTTCTGAACCACAGTAAGCTGATTCCGGTGCAGATTCTAAGTGAGCATCCAGCATTGGCAAAGCTGAACTACTATAACTATTACCTGCAATATTGATGACAATCTCACCTTCTTGGTTGCCGATGGCAGTTTGGGGAGCAATTTCCCACAGCGGGTCTTTTTTACTAACAGCTTTTAACTGAGAGTAAGCACTGGACAGTGGTTCAAAGGAAACAATCCTACCTGAATAGCCTAACTCTCGCAGTAATTTAGCATACTGCCCAATATTAGCACCAACATCGAATACTAAGTCAATATTGTGATAGGCTAACAAGCGCTGCATTTTCGCCGCTTCGGATGTTTGGACATTGTATCTTTTTAGATCAACTCCTAAACTTCTGGCGAGTTTCTTGATTATTTTTTTAGGCATAAATTTTTTAGTGACAATTAATTTTATTCAAGAGGCAATCCAACCCAGTCCCATGAAACAAATACAATGCCGATTTCTGCGTGAACTGGCAGACTTTTCAAACGGGTTCTAAGGGCAGACGCTTTTTTACTGTTCTTGCTACCCGATAAAGGAAAGGCAGACGCTTTTTTATTGTTCTTGCTAACCAGTAAAGTAAGGGAAGGCGACAGTAAACACGATAAGTAAAGTTATCCGCATCGGCATGGGGAACTATATAGGCAGGATGGCGTAAGGGAAAGCTTATAGCTTTGACCGGGATGTTATTCAAAACAGATCTAGAGATTTTGGTGTGTGTTGCCTCTACACCAAATCCAATATTACTAACGAGATTTATATTGGGTGTAATTGTCAAAACATTTTGTAGCAAGCAAGATAGTATCCATTGATAATCCCAAGTGTCGATCTCTCCATCATAGGTTCTTTGTAATATTTCTTTCCAATATCTTGACTGCTGAGTATCCTGGAAAATATATCTCAGAAAATCATCATCTTTAATTTCATTAAGCAAACTCATATCACGATCATAATGCTGCCACGCTCTCCTCCAGGTTGCCCAACCCCATATAAAATGATAGCGAGAGAAGTAATAGCTGTACTTAGTGCGCTGATGACCGAACTGAAAATTACAACCTATTATAGATGCAATTCTCTCATCATTTCGATAATAATCGAGCAATTCTTGGCAAAAGCGAAAAAAACTAGGATGTGGCAAGCAGTCATCTTCAAGAATAATTGCTTCTTCAACTGTATGGAAAACCCAATCTAAACCACTCGACACCCGATTCTTACAACCTAAATTCACATCAGAATAATTCGTCAGCACCTCACAATCCCAATCCACACCCTCGATAATAGCACGAGCCGCTTTACACTTCTCAATATCATCGGCTCTATCTGGACGCGGACCATCGGCAACTACTAATAACTTAGGTGGTTTAGCCTGACGGATAGCTTCAAATACCCTCGCCGTCGTGTCCGGGCGATTGAAAATCAGGAAGGCGACAGGAGTGGTTAGTTGGAAGTCAGTCATGCAACGGATTTACTGTTAACTCGTGGTATCCTAACCCACCCTGACCAAATTGTCAACCCATTTCAGGATTTTCAGAGCCATTAATTTTATTTTCACTATCTCCACTGTTAAAATCCGAAGCTTTCAAGACAGTTAACCCAACTAAGTCTTGATCTCTATAATGATAGATAATATTGTCTTCTAGCAAACTATCATTGGCTCTTTGAGGCTTACGAAAGCTAATATATAAAACATCTGCTTCTTCATCATAATCTATCCAGATTCTTGAAGAAGGTGCGGTTAGCGAATAAGGAATTGATTTTAACAGATTGACTTCTGCCATAGGATGCCCCGCTTGATAATTTTTTCGCAGGAGGATGTCAAAAAAGCAGTTATGACAAATCCATCGTTCTTTAGTTCTTCATAGATGACGACCGCGTCTTTTCTTGAGATAACAGTTTTCGGATAATGTTTTAGTGCTATTAGCTCATCAGTCCATCCCTTAACAATCAAATCAGGTTCAGCAATAGTTTTTAGTACCATATCAATACATCCCGCCAGGTAAGATACTTTCATGGCTTAGAAAATCCATTCATTATTTTCTCAATTTAACTGCCCGAATTGTTCCTGGTAACGAGCCAACAAAGCTTCTAGTTCTAGAACTCGCTGCCGTTCTCTTTCGGCGCGTTGAGCTTCCTGCTCGGCGCGTTGAGCTTCCTGCTCGGCGCGTTGAGCTTCCTGCTCGGCGCGTTGAGCTTCCTGCTCGGCGCGTTGGGTTTGCTGCTCGGCGCGTTGAGCTTCTTGTTGAGCGCGTTGGGTTTGCTGCTCGGCGCGTTGAGCTTCTTGTTGAGCGCGTTGGGTTTGCTGCTCGGCGCGTTGGGTTTCCTGTTCGGTAGGAGTCAGTATCCAATTGCCGTCTCGTCCGTACCAGCGCAGCCACAACCGCTCAATGCCTTGACAATTTCCTGCCCAAAGTCCCAATCCCAATTCTACTTCCTCTAGCCACAACTGCTGGTTTTCTAGTCTTAAAGGCTGATATTTTCCTGATTTTAAGGTAAATGCCTGCAATTGGTTGCTGTAGCGATCAAACACCACGTAGTAGAGAATGCCTAAAATTCGTTCGTAAACTTCCCACTTGGTGGGAGGTTGGTTGATTCCCCGCACGGTACGCCCTAAATCTTCTGCTTCCGTTCCAGGAGAGAGTAATTCGATGGCGATGAAGGGAACAATTTCTTCCTGCCAAATCACATAACTCAGGCGCAATTCCTCTCCTTGGTACAGCCGCGAGACTCCCAAAGCGGCAAACCAGTCCGGCCGCTTGTACCATTGGGGATGGTAAGGGTCGTAGTAGAGATTTAGATCGCTGGCGATAAATATTTGTTCGGCAGGATAGTTAGAAGGTCGAAAGGTCTGGCGCAATAATTCGGGTTGGAAGAGATGAAATTCGTCAGGCAAGCCAGGTTCCTCCAGGTTTTCGCTGGGGAGGTCGTACATGGTTGGTAACATTTCTTTGGGTGGAAGGGACGGCGTTCTCTGGTACATGGGGGGAATGTTGCTAGTTTGGTGTTTAGTTTAGCAAGATAATAGGGCATTCATGTCAATTTTAGACCCCTGAACGCCGCAAGCCTTGATGCACAATAAATCGGAACAGTCGTCAATTCCTCGTTCTCCATTGGTGAAAATGCCGATTCAAAAATGAAGTACACCACCAGGGGAGTCTTACCAAAATCCGCCCAGAGGAAGTTAGAGACTTTCGGGATTAATCCCCAATTCCCTAAGTTTAGCCGCCAATCGTTCGGCTTTTTCTTCGGCTTCCTCAGCTTTCTGTTGTGCTTCCTCAGCTTTCTGTTGTGCTTCCTCAGCTTTCTGTTGTGCTTCCTCAGCTTTCTGTTGTGCTTCCTCAGCTTTCTGTTGTGCTTCCTCAGCCAACTCTCGCGGGGTTGGTAACAATATTCCATCTAAAGTCGCCCAGCGAATCCAGACGGTTGTTACCCCTCTATATTCTCCCTGCCAACGAACTAAAGCTAATCCCAAACGACCACTGATTAGCCATCCTTTCTCGTTGGGTTGCCGTGGTTGATATAGGCCATCAACTAAGACAAATTCGGCAAAATCTTCAGGGTTAAAAGGATCGTACCAGAAATATTCAGGCACTCGTAACTTATCTTGATAAATCTGTTTTTTCTCGGTTTTGTCTATTTGGGCAGTACTTTCTGAGAGTAGTTCAATCACTACATCGGGGGCTTTTCCCTCCTCCCAAGTAACCCAACTTTTTCGCTCCCCTTTTGGTACGTCTAAGACGGCAAAAAAATCAGGTCCTTTGAAGTCTTGATTTTTCAGTTGTGCTGTACTGAAATAGACAAACATATTGCCACTGGCATAACCATCTTCTCGTTGGTCTAGCCAAGGGGATATAGTGTCTATTAACAGATCCATCTGCCATTTATGCCTTTGAGTTTCCATGGGTACTCCATCATCGCAGGGGAGTTCATCTTGCGTGGGTAATGCAGTTAATTGCATCGGTTGACTAAGCGTCAGAGTTTCCATATTTCTGTCCTATATTTTGGGTTTAGTTATTTAGATTTTCTAGATTTTTTGCCCTCTTTAACTGGCTATAGCAATTCTAAATGAGTCGTGAACGGACAGGGGGCTTAAGCCCCTTGTTCAGCTACCTGTTGTCAAGGGTTTAGGGGATTACTATATGTTATATCACAATTCTAGGCTAAGACGCATTTAAGTAGAAATCATCATCCAAGAGCTGCTCAATTGAAAAAGGACAGGTGATTGGATACTCATTTTCTAATGGTATGCGAACGCCAAATTTAGCTTTTTTTCCATCTCTAATTGCCAGCTGGCGAGCGTCTGGATAGACTGAGGAAACTGCTGTTGACAGATAGAGATTGAGAGATGGAGTATCTCGCAAGCTTTTTTGAACTCGCTGCCGGTGTTCGTTGATTGAATCATACCAACTGCCTGTCATCGTATCAGGCGCATCGCCTTGTATCTTGAGCTTGAGTAAATGAGCCAACAAAACCATTAAGTTACTTTCTAAGGCTCTTTTTTCTGACTTGCCCAAGTCTTGTAATTCCTCAATTAAGTGTTCAACGTCTAGTCGTTCAAATTGACGATCTTTTAATTGTTGGATTGTCTGTTCAATCCACAAGTCAAAATCAGAATCATATAAAATAGTGGACATTTCTAGCAGTTTTATTAATGATATACATTGGTCAACCTTAATATTAACAAATATTGTCCTTTTTGTCAATTAGTGCTCGCCTGATAATTTCCTTGTACTATTTATCTTCCTTACCCTTCCTGTTATTAACTGAATTCTCCATCTCTTACAGAACTATAAACTTCTATTCCTAAATTTTTAGCTACTTGCTGCGCCTTGAAATCTACCATCAGTGAAATAACTATCTTGCAGTTGGATTCTTGTTGGTGGCGCTGCTGATAAAATTGTACTTTTACTTATAGAGGATTGGATTTCGCCAATTATCAACAGTCCATTTTTGATTAACAAATCCAATTCTATCTGGTCTGGACTGCCAAAACTTCTCCTTGGTCATCATATTCAGTAATATTAAGCACCCGCACCCCGAAAGACTCTTCTAAAATTGCTTTGAGGGCATTGCGGAAAGATTCCTCCGAGTGCAGTCCCCATATCGCTCCCAAAGCATCAACACTACTGTCGTAATCGTCCCGCATTTCCCTATCTTGCAGAATTTGAGGCATTTATTGGCGGATAATCGCCTTAATATATTCTTGTGTCATGACTTTTCTTGCAGGCAGCATCTTTGCTCCTATTATATCAAAGGCGATCGCGGCTGTGTCCAACTTCATTTATCTTCACTTTGTTTGATCGCAAATAATGGTAGGATTAAAATCTGGAAGCTAAAACTTTAGGATGATTGAGTAAACACTTTTTTAGGACAGCAATCAACTAATGATACAGCAAAGAAGTTATTTGTGTATGTTTAACGAAATCTTTCTATTTGTACGTCGTTGGTAAAGCTTTCGTAAGCTAATTTTATGTACTCCAATATAGAATTTTCAAATGGTTGACCGTTAAGATAATATAATTCTACCTTTCCTTGATTATAAAGAAAATAGAAAAACCTGACAAATACAGCAATAAGGCTAATGGCAATAAAAATATTTTTTAGATCTGGAATTTTCCATTTTTTATCGAGAAGTTGGTAGTAGAAAATTCCAGAAAAACCAAGCAACAATAAACCAATTCTTAAACTAAAATGTCCACCAATATTACTTGTTATCAGACATAAGAAAAATAAATATGTAAAGATTATAGACATAATCATATCTCTATTTTTATTTCTAGGAGATTGCTGATTTTTTTTTAACATGAAGCTATTGATCAAAAAAATAGTTAAAAATTCAACTATTTTTGTACGACTAATTCCTAAGCCAGTATCTTTGTTTTCAGCAGCCCAGTAACGAGATTTTGCATATAAAGCTTCAGTTCCTTTAAGGATATCAAAAAACTTCAATAAAGTACCGTATCGAATACCGATCGCGAAAGCTGATATAAGTAAAAACAAAACTAGAATTTTAAAAACTAGATTATTCGTAAAGATAGAAAATAATTTGCGTATCCAATTAGTCCCTTTTATTCCCCATATAATAATGGGCAAATACATAATGCTAGTAAAGTGAGTAAAAATACTTATCGCATAAAATCCCCAGGTAGCTATCTCACTCTCTAGATTAACTATAGCGAGTAGTACAAAGGTGCTGGCAATAAATTGCCTCATTAAAAATATTTGTATAAAGAACACTGGATTTGCTATTGTATAAAATAAAATCAAAGCAAAATTTTCTTTTGATAATTTAATAGCTATATAGATAGTCGCCAAATTAATAAATAAAGACCAACAGAATAAAAAAGAGTATTTAGAACCATTAGAAATTATATAAATAGGATAGCTCAATAAAGGGAGTATAAATTCAACACCTTTGCCATGAGCTAATTCAAATGGGCTATATCGCCCTAAGTCTTCATAGTTTGTTACATAAACTGCAGTATCAGAAATAATGTTCTGGGATGACGTAAAAATTGCAGTTGTTACAGTAATTAATATTAAAATGACTAAATTTAGCCCATTTATTTTATTTTTCTTCCTATTAAAATTAAAATGGATGAAAAGAAGGAGTGGAAAAATGCCAATTATAGGTATTATAATCCATACAATTAAGCCGAGAAATAGGAATACATATTTCAAGGATCTATTATGGTAGGATAGCTTCTTGACAAGGTTAAACGTTGGAAGATTAGTCATATAATAATCTCATATTTGTTTTGGATATTGTTTGAACGAAAAATAATTGTTAGTCTCAGCCCAGTCTATAGATTTAATCTATAGTTTTTATGTACAGCAACTATATTTTGATAGGCAAATATTTCACAAAAGATGGGACTATATGTATCTAATGGCAATAGATGACTTGGCAACATCCTAAAAATTTTATAATCTTCTAATAGGTCGTAAAAATCTTTAAAGAAAGTCCTACTAAAAATGTTCATTTCATTAAACTCAAAGTGGATAATCTCAATCATACCTTTTTTAAGAGCTTCCTTCAGCCCCTCAAGGACACTGTATTCATTCCCCTCAACGTCAATTTTAAGCAAGTTTACTTTTTGTATATTCTGCTCAGACAAAAAGCTATCTAGATCGATAACGTCCACTAAATGTGAAACTGAGTTACACTGGCGAAGCTCATTAATAGCACCTCTATACAGAGAAGCATGAGACGAGCCATCTTGATTTTCGTAATCATATAGTTCTAGTTTTGATTGACTTTTACCACAACCTAAATTCAAAGCATTATATTTATTTTTCATGGCATTCTCTTGAAGTATTTTAAAAGTTTTTGGATGCGGCTCAAACGCATAAATTATAATTTCTGAGTTAAGTTTTTTGAGCAAGTTAGAATAGTCACCTACATTAGCCCCGACATCAAGCACGACTGAACCTGGTTGAAAATTTTTTGTCAGTTTGGTAAGAAAAGAATACTCGCCACTTATTTTTTTTATCATTCTTCTAATTCAAAATTCCTAGAAAATTTAGCGTCAATGAATATAGCCTGATATTGAAGCTATTAAAAAAAGGTCTTGCTAAAATCCATACTAAACAGTTTCTGATTGTTTGTTTCATGGCATTAGTTGTTTCAAGTTCAAGACTATATTAGGATTTGCTTTATTTTATTAAAATAATTTAGATTTTGCTCAAAACGAAATGGTATAAACAAAGCTTTAGTTAACATCAGGCTATGTTTGAACATAGGAGGATAAAGTAAACAACTAATGTAACAAGCTACCGCCTGCGATAACATAGTTGCTATCGCCGCTCCCACACCGCTGTAGGGGGGAATAAGCAAGAAATTCAACCAGACATTGACAATCGCTCCTAATGAAGTTGTCAAAAAACTAAACCGAGTGAAGTTTTCAGCCATTAACCAGTTGCTGCGAGCTACGCCCAAAAAGACGAAAGGACCAGCCCAAATATGCCATGCTAGAATTGTACCAGCTTCAGCAAACTCCTTGCCGAGCAAAGTTGTCAACAAAGGTACTGAAGCAAAGGTCATAGGAATCGCTATCGACAGTGCCATCCAAGCCATGAGATCGTACAGTTGTTGTAGTCTAGCATAATATTCCTCTCCACTCCTCTGCTTCGCCCGCAGGATTGCCGGAAAGACAGAAGAACAAACTGCCATAGGAATAAAATACCAAATTTCTGAGAACCTGACCGCCGCCGCATAGTTTCCCACTGCTTGAGCATTTGCCATATTACCGAGCATAACTTGATCGATCTTCATGTAAATCGTTATCATGACACCCGATAGGATCAGCGGCCACGAATCTCGCAGCATTTCTAACCCTTTCGACCAATTGACTCTCCATTGCCATATAGATTGGTGGTACTTAGGGTAAACCCAGAGCATTCCCAGCACCCTCACAACCTGCTCTGCCAGAATTAACCAGACAAAAGCCATTAACGGCAACTTGAAGGCAATAAATGAAAGTTTGATCAGGGAACTCATAATTAACTGGACGCTTCTCAGAATAGCCAAGACTCCTGAAAGTACCTGTGATTGAAACCAAAACTCGATCGCGTCAAAAGCACTGAACATTAAGCTAAAGGAAATTATTAAGGTCATCCAGCGAACGTCAGGATCGGTCTCAAACGTCCAGATGGCCATACCAATTATAATAATTGTCAATAAACTAGCGATTAACTTTAGCACAAAAGCAGTACCCAAAATCTCTGGAGCCGCTTTTTCCTCTTGGACGATATTGCGGATGACGATGGCATTCAACCCCAATTGAGCGATCGCACTAAAAAGAGCGACAAAACTGGTAGTATAACTCAATTTTCCGAAATTTTCTGACCCTAAATATCTAATTACCCAAATTCCGACAAAAAAAGCTAGTATCATGGTCAGCAGACGCTCGGCAAATAGCCAACCGACATTGCCCAGAATCTTTCGCAATCCAGGACTCAGCTTTTCCACCACTGCTCTCCACTTTGCCACCATAATATTCGATCCTTTTTGATAGCCGAAACATCCTACTCGAGAGACCTTTTAACAATTTAGCCAACAATAATTTTTGCTCCATGATAGTCTATCAATTATTTTGTAAATTAGTTTCACAAAAGGTTAGGTTAAATTGTCGAGACGCAATCGCCGCTGGTTTTATCAAGCTTATGATTGATTTTCTGGTTTAATTTGCCGAATCAAATAGCGAACTTCTGACAGCAAAACCTCAAAACGCTTGTCTGACTCTTCCTGTCTTTGCCTGGTTTCGGCAATTTCTGCTTGCCGAGCTTCATTTTCTCGCTGTTGTTGAGCAGCTATTTGTAACAGTGCTTGTGCTGTCAATTGTAACCCTTCTACTGAGTCTCGCAATTCCGAAACCGAGTCTTTGACTTCCGAAACTGAGTCTTTGATTTCCGAAACCGATTCTCGCAATTCCGAAACTGAGTCTGCCAATTCATCTAGCATCTCATCTGTCCATCTCGTCCGTTCCCCATCCCGTTTTGTCATGGCTTGTTTTTCTCCCTTCTCAGGTTCAATAGCTGCTTAAATTGTGGGTAATTATAGACGCAATCGCCGCCATTTTCCTCAAGCTTATGATTGATTTTCTGGCTTAATTTGCCGAATCAAATAGCGAACTTCTGACAGCAAAACCTCAAAACGCTGGTCTGACTCTTCCTGTCTTTGCCTGATTTCGGCAATTTCTGCTTGCCGAGCTTCATTTTCTCGCTGTTGTTGAGCAGCTATTTGTAACAGTGCTTGTGCTGTCAATTGTAACCCTTCTACTGAATCTTTAACCTCTGAAACCGATTGCCGCAATTCCGAAACTGATTCTCGCAATTCCAAAACTGAGTCTTTGACTCCCGAAACTGAGTCTGCCAATCCATCTAGCATCTCATCTGTCCATCTGGAGTTTCTGGCCGAGCCTCTGGTCATGGCTGGCTTTTCTCCTTTTTTAATAACTGCTTACAATTCATTTATTATCGACGCAATCGCCAGCAATTTCCCAACATATTTCCTCTCGACGCATAACAGTTGCTACCATAGCACACAATCAGCTAAATTGTAAAGCTGTATAGATTCTTCATTCAGCCTCCAAGTCAATTCCCATTGCCTTAAGTTGCGCCGCCAATCTGTCTGCCCTAGCTTTTTCTCCCTCGGCCCGCCGTTCAGCTTGTTCGGCTCTTTCCCGCTCCTGTTCAATCCGTTCACTCCCCCACAATAGTAAATTACCTGATTGCTCCCACCAGCGCAACCAATGAGCCGTTACTGCTGCTTTTTTCCCCTGCCATACTCCTAAAAATAAACCAATTTCTGCCAGCCAGTAACGATGATTCTCATCAGCTTTCTGTAACTCATACTTCCCTGCTACTAAGCGATAAACTTCTAATTCTCCTGTTTGTGGTTGAAAAATAATATAGACAGGTACTTGTAAGATTCGCTCGTAGAAATACCACTTGCCATAGGGATAGTGAGGATTGATAGAATACTCCCCTCCCTCCGTTTCTGAGATGAATTCCATGACAATTGCTGGCACTTCCCCTTCTGCATGAGGCTTGTAGCTGCGGCGAATTTCTCCTTCTCGGATAGGTGCTACTGCGGGTACATAAACCCAATCGGGAGCTTTTACGACTGTCTTACCGCCAACGGTGGCGCCAATGCCAAAATTAGCAGCAATAAGACTCGCTGCCACAATTAAACTGGCTAATTCTAAAGATTCTCGCCAAGCCGCCGCGAGCAGGGGTTGTAGGGTGCTTTCCACTGGTTCATCAGGGAGGACAAAATCCGCTGGCAATTTCTCCCAGGTAATGGGGGGTAAAGTATCAGAGATGCGAGGTGCTAATGGGATTGTCATTTAGGCTCTCGTGTGATGGTGGTTATGGCGGTTTAGCTTGTTTTGACATCCTCACCAAGGTAAATTGGTTAGAGAATGTGATGAGATGTGGTCTTGGGTTTTTTCTAAGACGATAAAGGTTTATATTTGGCGGTTAATTGATAGAAAGACAAGGGAAATTATTGGTGGCTATGCGCGGAGATAGGAGTCGTCAATCAGCCAAAAAAACTTTGGGGCCAGTTTACCCAGTGTTTACCGACAATATGCTGTTGTTTACACAGACTTTTGGGAGTCCTATAAGACAGTAATTCCTAGTAAACGTCATCGACCGCTCGGAAAAGAAACTGGTCAAACTAATCCTATTGAAAGATTAAATAATACCTTTCGACAAAGGATTTCTCGGCTGGTGAGAGAGAGTCTATCTTTCTCTAAAAAAATGGAGAATCACGTTGGGGAACCCTTTGGTATTTTATCCATGACTACAATGCACAGCAAAGCAAAGGATTAAGCCGCCATCACTACTACCGAATCACCACCCAACTATTTATTAGTACATGACATAAAAGCAAGCTGTGATTGAGTTATAATTTTTGCAGATGTCTAATGAACTGAAAACTCACAGGGTGCATCTCATATTGGTGACTTTCTCTCACTTATGGTGAGCAGCAGAAGTTATTAAAAGAGGGCGAATGCAATTCGCCCCTACAATAATATTATTGCGCCATCTGATAACTGATAACTGATAACTGATAACTGATTAAGACATTTCTAACATTCTTTGAATCGGCAACAGTGCCTTAACTCTTAAATCTTCAGAAATAGTAATTTCTGGAGTTTTATCTCGCATACAGAGATACAATTTTTCGAGAGTGTTCAGTCTCATGTAGGGACACTCATTACAAGCACAGTTATTTAAAGCTGGTGCGGGGATAAATACTTTCTCTGGGGCGGATTTTTGCATCTGGTGAATAATCCCCGGTTCTGTGGCGACAATAAAGGTTTTTTCGGAACTTTTCAGGGAATAATTTAATAGTGCCGTCGTGGAACCAATATAATCGGCATGGCGTAAAACCGATGCTTCACACTCAGGATGGGCGATAATTTTTGCTTCTGGATGGGCGACTTTTAATTCTATTATCTTGCGTTCGGAAAAAGTTTCATGGACAATACAACTACCCTGCCAGAGAACTAAATCTCTACCAGTTTGCTGACTGACGTAACGACCTAAATTGCGATCGGGAGCGAAGATAATCGGTTGATGGGCAGGGATTTGATTAACTATTTTGACTGCGTTGGAACTGGTGCAGATAATATCACTCATGGCCTTAATTTCTGCACTGCAATTGATATAGGAAATCACGATATTATCGGGATATTGGGCTTTAAAACGAGCAAAATCTTCAGGATGACAACTATCAGCTAAAGAACATCCTGCATCTAAATCTGGCAGCAATACCAACTTATCTGGGTTTAAGATTTTAGCTGTTTCTGCCATGAAGTGAACCCCCGCAAATACGATCACATCTGCTGGCGTTCGGGCAGCCTGTTGGGATAAACCGAGAGAATCACCAATATAATCAGCTATATCCTGTATGTCAGAATTTTGATAGTAGTGAGCCAGAATAACGGCGTTTAATTCCTGTTTAAGCTCTTTAATTGCTGTAAATAGGTCATCAGGTAAGCTCGATCGATTTGCGGGTTGAACAGTTGTGAACACGGTGGCATTTATGGTTATTTTTACCAAATACTAAACAAGTCCCTATATCATAGCAAATTTTTTTAAAGTGATTAGGGAGCGAGAGCTTTTTTCCGTGCTCAGTAAACAGTCATCAGTAATCGGTGAACTGAAAACTCACATCTGATCACAAGGGCCGAATCTAAAACCTAATTGGTTAAGTTAAAAGCTTTGATGTGCTTAGTTTCTACCTTCTTTTTTGGAGCCTGTTGCCTTGTACCATGATTAACTCCCAATCCCACTTGAACAACCCGCTTCCTTCTCCCCAATGCTGTAACAAAAAACAACTATCCCCCGATAGCGATCGCTATTGGTCGAATAATTATAAATTTTTGTCAAGGGGTGCGGTCAGACATAGGAATCATCGCTAGAATGAGCCTGAATTGTCAGAAATTTAGTTAAACAAGGTTTTTGGCAATATGCTAATCTGGCTAACACGCTTTTGGACGTGATATGGGGAAAACTTCTTGCGATCACGCTTAAATGGGGTGATATACAGAAAGTTTCTACATATCGTTACTCTGGAGAGTGTTATACAGAAAGTTGACCTATAATATGTAGTTATGCCGCTTAGTCCTTGGTAGGGGCGTAACCGGAGCCGAAGCTGTTGGGATGTAGGGTTAGACTGGCGGAAAGTTTTTAGTAAAGTGTAATTTAAGGTTACTTGTGAGCAAACATTGCTCTGGAGAAAATTTCATAGTATAATCAGCGCCGAGCCAAATACATACTGAACGCAGATGCTTGAAGAATTTGTGAGCTTAGGGAAGTGGTGGCTTCCTAACAAACCAGAAGTAGTAGTTCCAGGAAAACTAAGCTTTTCGCCTGAGAGTGGCGCAACATTAGAATTAATTGGTTCGTTTTATAGTTCACAACTTAAAGAGATAGGTCAGGTAAAGATTTCTTCCATTGAAGGGGAATCAAATCTAACATCAGGTGTACGACTTGACTTTATAAAGCCTGAGGAAATCATTATTCTCGGTTTGCTTGATAACAATGAAAAAATTACCTTATACAGGTGTTCTGGACAAGTTAAAAGCTTTGAATTTACAAAACTCACAGCGAGTCTTTCATTCAATGTCGAGTATGTTTTTAGAAAAATTCACTTTGAATATGAACAGGACATAAAATTGAAATCTATTTCTGTTCAATATTCCCATCTAGAGAAATGGGTTGGCAAATCTGGAATAGAGGTTTTTGTATCTCAAGAAGAGAACAAAATATGGATGAGTTATCAGCCGCCATCGAACATTCATTTGACGAAAATTGGCAGTCTCGATTTATATATTACCTTTTCTTCAGTATGTGTTTATCCATTTTACCCTAACGCGTACAATGCAAATATTGAGCAAAAAACTTATCTGACCATACAAAATCCCTGCAATCAACCAATAGATGATTGTGTCAATTTATTGATAAGATTCAGTGATTTGTTAAGCTTTGCAATGACAAAAGCAACTTCAGTAATTAAGGTTACTGGGAAAGCAGATGTCATTCATGAAAAGCCTGTACAGCAAGCAAATGGAGATTTCACACTGGAAAAAGAGGCGCGGGAAACTCAAGTCATCATAATATTTGGTTTATGGAATCCTACGAAGAGTTCTGAGATAAACTTGTCCCCCGATAAAATGCTATTTCTATTTAGTGATGTAGAAAACAATTTGGGATCATTCTTTGAAGCATGGATTAATAAAAGGGAGGAATATGAACCTGTTTTTGACTTGTTAATGGCAACAATGTATAGCTCTAGCCTTTACTTGGGTTATAAATTTCTAAATATAATCCAAGCTTTGGAGGCTTATCATACAAGCAAGTATGAAGGTTCATATCAAGATAAAAAGATTTACAAACAAGGACTTTACCAGGAATTTATAAAGGTATTGGACAAATTTCCAAGTGAAAGTGATAATCAAGAAAATGGAATTAGTGATGAGTTTAGAAATGCTTTAAAGGGAAACCTAAAAAATCAAACAAGCTTTACTTTAGAGACAAGACTCAAAGAAATTCTTAATAAAGTGTCCTCCTTGCTGCCAAATAATTTTATAGGAAGCGTAAAAGATAGGGAATTATTTTCTAGGAGAGCTTCTGAAACTCGGAATGCATTGACGCATCATGATAAAGAAAAACGACAACAGGCGGCAAGAGGTCGGGAGTTATTTCAACTTTTTCATACGTTGACTGTGATCCTACAAATTTGCTTATTAAGAGAGCTAAACCTTCCCGATGAGTCTATTAAAATTCTTGTGGAGCGAAATAGAGCATATCAGAAAGAATGGCGACCATCTTCAAACTGATTAACCACTCACGATTATATTGCTTGTTAAGTGCGATCGCTATTGCTGTAGGGTGCGTTCCCTAATGCAAGTCCTACTGCTCCACTGATCGATTTTGGGGAACGCACCATGCACATTTATTGAAGTTGTGGGTTAAAGTGCGATGCCGCTCTGGTGGGTTGAGTTCTGGATTGGCAACCTGTCACCGAGCAAACCCGACGATGTTGGAATGATTCTGATAGCTGACGGCTAATAGCTAAGGGTTATCAATGCTAGGATAAAGGCTTGAGTAGAGAACGATCGAGCCAAAGCCATGTCATCGACAGAAGTAAAAACCCCACCCCCAGACAGTCCTGAATTCCTCGATGAGTTACCCGGAGAAGTGGAAATGTCCTTATTTGACCACTTGGAGGAGTTGCGGCGCCGGATTTTTTATAGTTTAATTGCCGTGGCTGTGGGTGCGGTGGGATGTTTTATCTTCGTTAAACCCCTAGTACAAGTGCTGGAAGTTCCCGCCCAAGGGGTAAAATTTTTGCAGTTGGCCCCGGGAGAATTTTTTTTCGTCTCCCTAAAAGTAGCTGGATATAGCGGCATACTGGTGGCTAGTCCGGTCATTCTCTTGCAAATTATCCTCTTTGTGCTGCCGGGGTTAACCCGTCGCGAACGGCGTTTAATTGTCCCGGTAGTGTTAGGATCGAGTGTTTTATTTTTTGCTGGTTTATTTTTTGCCTATATTGCCCTGATTCCCGCCGCTTTAAACTTTTTTGTCAGTTATGGGGCGGAAGTGGTCGAACAAGCTTGGTCGATCGAGCGCTATTTTGAATTTGTCTTACTTTTACTTTTTAGTACCGGCATCGCCTTTCAAATTCCCGTTATTCAATTGATTTTGAGCTTTTTAGGCATTATTTCCTCGCAAACGATGTTATCGGGGTGGCGTTTCGTGGTTTTAGGGGCAGTGATTTTAGGCGCGATTTTAACCCCTTCCACAGATCCTCTCACCCAATCCCTGTTAGCAGGGGCGGTCTTGGGTTTATACTTTGGGGGCATTGGGGTGGTGAAATTAACGGGACGTTAGCAGTTTTTTGATAAAATTTGACGGCTGAAAACTAATTAAGCCAGAAAGCTAGAGATTGATTCTAGATTGAGTAACAAAGTGAAATATTTTTTCTTAACGGCAGGTTGGACAATAGGACGGGTGTGGGAATTTGGCGGTTTGTGGGATCACGCGAGTAGTTGGCGACGACCACCGCAGATAGAGCGATTAAATATCGGTATTTTAGAGGGAGAACAGGTTTTATGGCTTTATAGGGTGGAAGAAGCCGTGATTATGGTAGAAGTTGCCCCCAAGAGTGCAGAAATTGCCGATACTGTCCCCACCATCGGGCAAGTGGTGCTAAAACGCTTGATTAGTGCCGAACAAGTCCTCGAAATCCTGCAAAATGCCGAAGAACTGCTGAGGAAGTAATCAGTTATCAGTTATCAGTTATCAGTTATCAGTCATAATTCCCCATCTCCCCACAGCCCACACCCCACAGCCCACACCCCACACCCCACTTCCTTATTTGGACTATTCTGGCCGAAGACCGATCGCAAAGACTTGAAATCTGTTCTAACAATAGTTACACTTCTTTAGAATAGATACACTTTTCAAGGGATAATGTAGGTCGGCTAACTCTTGCACTTAACAGTCGAGATTGTTGGGCTTATATTTTCACCCTGAATATAAAAAGCGTCTAAGTGGACACTAAATTGTCAATAGGAGGAGCGTAGTCAATGGGACTACCTTGGTATCGAGTACACACAGTCGTTCTCAACGACCCGGGCCGTTTAATTTCCGTTCACCTGATGCACACCGCACTGGTAGCGGGTTGGGCTGGCTCCATGGCCCTCTATGAGCTGGCTATTTTCGACCCCAGTGACCCCGTATTAAACCCGATGTGGCGGCAAGGAATGTTCGTGCTGCCCTTCATGGCCCGTTTAGGTGTCACTGGTTCATGGGGTGGCTGGAGCGTCACCGGCGAAACTGGTGTTGACCCCGGTT
This sequence comes from Microcystis flos-aquae FACHB-1344, assembly GCF_014698375.1. Lineage (NCBI taxonomy): Bacteria > Bacillati > Cyanobacteriota > Cyanophyceae > Chroococcales > Microcystaceae > Microcystis > Microcystis flos-aquae. The sequence goes on from NZ_JACJSW010000180.1 coordinate 20,252, forward strand.
TCTGGTCTTTTGAAGGCGTTGCCGCCGCTCATATCGTCTTATCCGGTCTGCTATTCCTAGCGGCGGTTTGGCACTGGGTTTTCTGGGATTTAGAATTATTCATCGATCCCCGCACGGGCGAATCTGCGCTCGATTTGCCGAAAATGTTCGGTATTCACCTGTTCTTATCCGGTTTACTTTGCTTCGGTTTCGGTGCTTTCCATCAAACAGGCCTTTGGGGTCCCGGGATGTGGGTTTCCGATGCCTACGGTTTAACCGGTCATGTGCAGCCCGTAGCTCCCGAATGGGGACCGGCTGGTTTTAACCCCTTTAACCCCGGGGGTGTGGTAGCTCACCACATTGCTGCGGGTATCGTCGGGATTATCGCCGGTTTATTCCATTTAACCGTTCGTCCCCCCGAAAGACTCTATAAAGCCCTGAGAATGGGTAATATCGAAACGGTGCTTTCTAGCAGTATCGCCGCCGTTTTCTTTGCCGCTTTCGTCGTGGCCGGAACCATGTGGTACGGTAATGCTACCACCCCGATCGAACTCTTTGGCCCGACCCGTTACCAATGGGATAAGGGCTATTTCCAAGAAGAAATTGAGCGTCGCGTCGAGGCCAGCATCGCCAACGGAGCCACCATCGCCGAAGCTTACCAAGCAATCCCTGAAAAACTGGCTTTCTATGATTATGTCGGTAATAGCCCCGCTAAAGGTGGTTTATTCCGTACTGGTGCCATGGATAGCGGTGACGGTATCGCTAAATCTTGGTTAGGACACCCCGTGTTCAAAGATGGCGAAGGTCGCGTCCTCAGCGTGCGTCGGATGCCTAACTTCTTTGAAACCTTCCCCGTTGTCCTGACCGACTCGGAAGGTATCGTTCGCGCGGATATTCCTTTCCGTCGTGCGGAATCGAAACTGAGTATCGAACAAAGTGGTGTCACCGTTTCTTTCTACGGTGGCGCTCTCGATGGTCAGGTCTTCAGCGATCCTGCTGATGTGAAGAAATTTGCCCGTAAAGCGCAACTCGGTGAAGCTTTCGAGTTTGACACCGAAACCCTGAAGTCTGACGGGGTATTCCGCACTTCTCCGAGAGGTTGGTTTACTTTCGGTCATGCTGTCTTTGCTTTACTATTCTTCTTCGGTCACATCTGGCACGGTTCTCGTACTATCTACCGCGACGTATTCGCCGGGGTAGATCCCGATCTGGAAGAACAAGTGGAATTCGGTTTATTCCAAAAATTGGGTGATCTTAGCACTCGTAAACAAGAAGTTTAGTTTTAGCTAAATCATCCATATAACTAAAGGAGTCAAGTCTTTGACTCCTTTTTTTAATTAGGGCTGGCTGAATAATGGTAAAACCCTTTTAAAATAAGGCTTTTGACCTGTTAAAATCCGATGTTAGTGCTGCGAATATAGGATTAAGACCTTCAAAAACCTGGCATTATCCTTCTTGTAGTACATAAACTGGTACGAAAAGAGAGGGCAAGAAAGCCTGAAACGACCGGCTACTGACGACCGACGACCGACGACCGACTCCTAACCCCACCAACAAACTTTTTGCCGCAAACCCTATTTATTCCCCTTTTTGCATGAGTGCATGAGTAGAAAACGGGTTTCTCCGAGAAACCCGTTTTCTGTGCGTTACTCAACGGATTTAGTATTAGTATAAAGTTCGATCGAGCTTTACTTTTAACCGAATACTGAAAAAACCGCTAGTTAGGGTTTGCTGAATAAATGTGAAATATAGACTAGGTAAGGGTCTTAGGGTCTTTTTTCGCTCCCACAGGTGCAAGATTTTGAGAGAATCATGTTTCAAAACCTTACATCTTCATCGGCCCGCGTCCTGTAGGGGCGAAGCATTCGGGCATAACCTATCGCTGAAACCGTAGATTTCCTATGCGAATGCTTCGCCCCTACTTTTTCAGCAAGGCCTAGTTATAGAAATAACTAGGCCTTGCTGGGGAAAATTACCCGTAATGGAATTACATAGAGGAACCTAAACCAGCGTAAGCTCCGTAGAAGAAAAGACCAACCACGGCGATAACGCCTAGACCGGCGATGGTGGCGACTAACCACAAAGGAATACGACCTTCTGCGAACATGAATAACACCTCCTAATTGCGATGACAATGAATCGGGACTAATTAGTTAAAGAAATAGCTGGAAAATAAAATTCCCAAGACAGCAACTAGGAGTAAACCTAGGTAAAGAGAAGTACGATTTAACTCGACAGCTTGCCGATTCGGATTAGGTGTTCTTTCCATAATTGTTCTCCTAGCGTTGAATAAACTGCATTGCCGCAATTGCACCGATAAAGAAGACAGTGGGAACCGCTAAGGTATGAACTGCCAACCAGCGAACGGTGAAAATGGGGTAAGAAATGGGTTGATTGGGATTACCACTAGCCATTGTTTTTATCCTTAATTAAAGTAAACTACTGATTAAACTGCTCGATTTGATTTTTGGCCTCAAAGCGATCATTAATGATCGGTAATTCTTGACGCTCTTGAGTGTAATACTCATCGGGACGGGGAGTGCCAAAAACATCGTAAGCTAAACCGGTACTCACGAATAACCAACCTGCGATAAACAGCATGGGGATGGTGATGCTATGGATAATCCAGTAACGAATACTGGTAACGATATCGCCAAAAGGACGTTCGCCGGTACTACCTGACATGGACGGTTCTCCTCGGAATGATAGGACTTGAAAAATTCAATCTCTATAATAGAGACTTTCTTGACCCTGAGACAAGTTTTAGGCCGATTCGCTAGGGGGATTATATTTCAGTAAAACCCCATTTTGTCCCAAGACAAAACCCTTGTCGGAATTGATAAAAACAATTCGATAGAGATTGGAGGGGACACTTTCCACCGCGCGATCTTTTTGCCAAGATTGGCCGCTGTCATGACTGACCAAGAGATTGCCGCTACCACCAGCGACCCAAATTTCTTCGGGGCTGCGGTAGTTGAGGTCCAAAAGTCCCCAACTGGTGGAAAACTCTGGGAATACCTTATCTTCCCATGTATCGAGATCATTGGGGCTAGTAAATTGTAGTTGACCACCCCGGGCCAGGGCCCACAGTTCTCCTTTTTCACCATAACCGACTTTTTGTAAACGGCGGGAGGAAAGACGATTGTGGGGTTGCCATTCTGTTGACCCCGGTTCCCAAGTGGAATAAAAGTTACCGCGTGCGGAAACGGCCACGTATTTACCATCATGGGAACGAACAATTGTCCGGGCCACACCCACAGCACCTTCCACTAAAGCTTGCCAAGTTTTGCCCCCGTCTTTGGTGCGGTAGATAGCGCCTAAATCCGTGACCATTTCGGCGGTTTTGTCGTTCAGGGCGATAATTCCGTAGGGGGAACCGGGTAATTTTTCACTTAAGGGGATACGGGACCAGCTGCTGCCCCCGTCTTCGCTATGGAGAAGAATTGAGGGTTTACCGACAATCCAACCCTCTTGGTCGTGGAAACTGACGGCGCTAAAGCTAACTTTTTCTTCGCCAAGGTTGAGGACTTTTTGCTGCCAGCTGTCCCCCCCATCGGTGGTTTCAAAGAGGGTAGATTTGGTTCCCACTAACCAACCGTGCTGCAGGTCGTCGGTAAAGGCGATATCGGCAAAAGTGGAGTCAGTGTCGAGGGTGAGGATTTGCCAAGGACTACTGCTCAGGGATGGCACACTACTACAGCTAAAGCAGAAAAAGGCTACAGCTAGAACTATTACGAATTGTTTCAGTTTTCTCATCAATGGTTCAGAGGTATTGGTCAAGGAATCGGGACGGATTAGGGTTTGTACCCGATGGGTTACAGGCTCATAAGAGCCGTTGGATTAAAGATAATGAGTGCTTGAGTTAGTTTAAACCATATAAACTAATAAAGAAAACAAATCCTAGCGCTAAAGCCCCGAAAATCAAAATATTTTTTTGTGCGGGAGTCAGACGGTTAACTCCAAAACCATAGCTAAGATTTTCTTGGAATCCCGAAGGAGCATCTTTGGCTCCGATGTTGATAAATTGGGAACGACGCACACCACACACGGGACAGCGCCACGTTTCTGGCAATTCCTCGAAGGGGGTTCCAGCGGGAGTGTTGGTTTTACTATCTCCCTTGCTGGGGTCGTAAACGTAGCCGCAGGAGCGACATTCGTGGTTGGCAGGGGCCTGGTCGGCTAGGGTTAGTTCTGGTGGGCGATCGCTCATAACTAAGATTAAAGGAATTTTCAACACTCTGTTACAAATTATCCTTGAAAATTGACCCCTCTCACGGCCAACCCCTGACAGAATACCAAGTTTTCAAGTCTTAAAAGGATTAGCGAGGCAGCATATCGGCTTTAAAAAAAGTAAGATTAATCTATTAGGGCTTAAATGTCTATTAAAACTTTATTAAGTTGATATTTGGGCTATTTACCCTGATTTTGGTAGTCAAATTTATTCCGAGAAATTGAGAAATTTTAGGCAGGGAAGAAATTAGGGGTCTGATAGCAAATCCTGTTTAAAAGGTGGAGGAGATTGGGGAGCGCCAGAGCAGGGAGCAGGGAGCAGGGGGAAACAATCCATAACTGGGTTTTTAAAGTTGGATTGGGAGTTAATCATGCTATTAAAAGCGGATTTGGTATCATATTGAATAAATTTAATCACTTTTAGCGATCGCTTTTATATTTTGGCATAAATGGGCTGCTCCCTCCCTGTTCCCCAAAACGAAAACTTCGCACCTCACTATTAAGATAACTGCTATCAACCTTATATTATAGGTATATAATCAACCTTAACTATACCTTAAAAAGAGAGTAAAAATTGTGTTCAACCAGCTTGATTGGAATCCTGCCTACTCAATTGAAACCTTAGAACCAAATACGGTATTTTTTCTATCTGAGCGAGAATCAATCTGTTTCCAAGAGCCGCTTTATTATCGTTTGGTAAGATTAATTGATGGTCAACGTAATCTTGATGAAATTATTGATATTCTTCAGTTAGAATTTTTACAAAATCAGGAAATCAATCCCAATAATGCTAATTCCTTCGCAGTTATTGTTAATTATAGCTTGGCAATTCAAAAAGCGATTTTTCAGTTATATAAACGAGGGTTTTTGTTAGAAAAAAAAGAATTATTACCGTCTAATTTAGCAATTTTATGCCATCATCTTCAGGTTTCTCAATCCCAAGCTTTTGAACGATTACAATCTCTGAAGGTTACAGTTAAAAGCCTAGGCGCAATTCCCCAGCAAGATTTGATCAATATTTTAAATTCCTTGCAAGTTCAAGTCGCAGATGAAGGAGACTTAACCATTATTTTAACCGATAATTATCTTCATCCTGATTTAGAGAGTATTAATCAACAAGCTTTAGCCTCACAAAAACCGTGGTTATTAGTTAATCCCCTGGGAAATCTAGCCTGGATTGGTCCCTTATTTGATCCCGATAAAACTGGTTGTTGGCATTGTTTGGCTCAACGGTTACGAGATAATCGTCCCGTGGAGGAATTTATTATTAGACAGAGAGAAAATAAGATTTCTTTAATTTCTCCTTTAGGGTTTTCTTCAGCGACAATACAGACGGTTTTAAATCTGACGGCTATGGAGGTTTTTAAGTGGATTATTCAAGGTAAAAATCAACGTTTAGAAGGAATGCTAATGACTTATGATACTTTAAATTTACAATTTCAAGAGCATATTTTAGTTAAACGTCCGAACTGTCCTAGTTGTGGATATTCTCTAAATAAAACACCTTTACCCGTGGTTTTGGGACATCGTAAAAAGGCTTTTACCAGTGATGGGGGACATCGTTTTTGTTCTCCTGAAGAAACCTTAAGAACCTATCAACATCTTATCAGTCCCATTACGGGAATTGTGCGAGAATTAAATAAGATACAAGGGAATGCTTTAGTTCATACTTATGTAGCTAAACATCATTTTCGCAGTGTCTTTGATGATTTAGACAGTTTACGGCAAAATATTGGAGGTAGAAGTGCGGGAAAAGGCCGTACAGATAGTCAAGCAAAAGCAAGTGGATTTTGTGAAGCTATTGAGCGCTATTCGGGAGTTTTTCAAGGGAATGAAATCAGAGAAAAAGCGAGTTATCAAGAGTTAGGAGATAAAGCTATTCATCCTAACAAATGTATGAATTTTAGTGAAAAACAATATCAACATCGAAAAGAATGGAATGCGAAGAATCAAGGATGGTTTCAAAAAGTCCCTGAACCTTTTGATGAAACTAGAATCATTGATTGGACTCCTGTATGGTCTTTAACTGCTCAAGATTTTAAGTATTTACCGACGGGATATTGTTATTATGGTTATTCTCAATCTGAACCCTTAGATTGTTGGGCTGATTCTAATGGCTGCGCCGCAGGAAATACGATAGAAGAAGCGATTTTACAAGGGTTTATGGAGTTAGTGGAACGAGATTGTGTGGCCTTATGGTGGTATAATCAATTAGTTAAACCTTCCGTTAATTTAGAGAGCTTTAATGAGCCATATTTTGAGCAATTAAAGCAATATTATGAGGGGTTAAATCGGGAGCTATGGGTGTTAGATATTACCAGTGATTTGAATATCCCTTGTTTTGCGGCTATTAGTCCGAGAAAGGAGCGGGAAGTGGAGGACATTTTGTTAGGGTATGGGGCGCATTTTGACCCGAAAATTGCTATTAGTCGAGCGTTAACGGAGGTTAATCAAATCTTACCGAATGTGTTATCTTTTAAGGAAGATGGGACAACGATTTATACTCCCTCTGCTGATCCTTTGGCGGTTAAATGGTGGCAAACGGCAAGGTTAAGCAATCAATCTTATTTAGTTCCCGATAGTAAAATAATACCCAAAAAAAGTAATGATTATTTACAATTAGCCAGTGATGATTTATTAGCAGATGTTAAATTGTGTCAGCGAATTGTTGAGTCAAAGGGGATGGAAATGTTAGTATTAGACCAAACTCGTCCTGATATTGGTTTAAGAGTAGCTAAAGTCATTGTCCCCGGAATGCGTCATATGTGGAAGCGTTTAGGGACAGGAAGATTGTATGATGTTCCTGTTAGCATGGGATGGTTAAAAGAAGCTTTAACGGAAGATGAATTAAATCCTTTTCCCATGTGGATGTAACGCTTTTAAATAGGGGAGCTTATCACTGATCAGTAAAAGGTGCGTCACCGAAGTAACACACCTTAAATAGTGTTGGGTTCCGTACCTCAATCTAGCCGATAAGAGAGGCGATCGCACTTAGAAAGTGTACTTGATTTCAATAACACTCATGACACCTTCAACAATGGTTTGCCACTGTCCAGTAAATTCTGCACCATAAGATGCTGCAATTTGCGGACCTAATTTTTGTGCTTCATCGTTGCTCCAGAGAGGTCCAGCTAAAACATTAGTTTTAAATTCATGAGTTCCAGTATTTTCCACCTGTAGTTCTACTTCTACTACACTCATTGCACTTTCAACTACGGTTGTCCACTGACCAGTAAAGTTTCCTTGATGAGCAGCTGCAATTCTCGGACCTACTTGTTGTGCTTCAGCGTTACTCCAGAGGGGGCCAGCAGGGATATTAACTTTGTAACTTGCCATAATAGATAATGTCCTTTGAGACTTTTGTTGATTTTGTATCCTCAAGACGATATCAAAAATCCTTTTCTGAATTTTTTGAGTTAGCCATAATGCCTTAAGCAAAATGTCTTGTCTTTTGGGTTAAAAGTGATTGGTTCAATCACCTTTGATACCAGAATAAGTTTTATTTTTGGTAATGGCAATCTATAAAATTAATACTTTTCTAATATGTTTTTTTGAGCAGAATATTAACTTTTTATGAGATTTATATTAGATTTATATTAGATTCAAAGGGTCACTTTATGGTATAATGGCGTAATCTCTTAAGTAGAACAAATGAATTAATCAATCAAATTATAGAGATTGAGTCAAAAGGGATGGAAATGTTAGTAGTATTAGACCAAACTCGTCCTGATATTGGTTTAAGAGTAGCTAAAGTCATTGTCCCCGGAATGCGTCATATGTGGAAGCGTTTAGGGACAGGAAGATTGTATGATGTTCCTGTTAGCATGGGATGGTTAAAAGAAGCTTTGACGGAAGATGAATTGAATCCTTTTCCCATGTGGATGTAACCCTTGTTCATGGTCAATTGTTGATGATTTTAAGTTACTTGGTGAAGATTTCGAGTTTAACTTTCATTCCCGTTTTATCTAAAAGACTGAGTAATTTATCAACAGTAAAACGGCTAATTTCTCCATTCATTAAATCACTAATTTTCGGTTGTGTTTCCTCGAAAAAAGTGGCGGCTTCTTGCTGTGTCCATCTTTTTTCTTGGATAAAAGACCGCAAGGTTAACATCAAATCGGCTCTAATTTTTAAGTTAGTTGCTTCTTCACTGTTAAATCCTAAATCTTCAAAGATGTTATCGCTACCAAAAGTGATCTCAATAGGGTTAGATTGTGTCATGGTTATCCCTCCTGTAATTGTTGTCTAAATTGAATCATTTGTTGATAACGTTTTTGTCCCAATTCAATTTCTTTTTTCGAGGTTTTCTGTGTTTTTTTTACCGAAAGCATGAAGGACATAAATCGCTTCTTTAAACCTTGCCACATAAAAGATTCTGTAGGTTTCTCCTGTCCAAATTCTAATTTCTTCTGTTCCTTGACCAATAATGGGAATGGGTTTAAAATCATTGGGTTTCTCTCCTTGTTGAATAGCTCTCAGTTGAAAACCTGCTTTACGCTTTGCGTCTTCAGGAAAATCTCTAATATCTTCCCTTGACGTCCCAATCCAGTAAATGGGTTTATCTCCCATGTTGGGGTTAATGATTAAGGTTGATACCTAATTTAGTATAACAGGATCATCAGTTTGTCAATTGTTCGTTAGTTAACAAGCAAGATGATGATCATTTTAGTTTAACTGAATCTAAGTAAAGTGTATCAGGGCAAATATCTCGTTCATGAGGCCATAAGCAAAGTTATTCTGGACTTAAACGTACCTGTAGGGGCAAACCCCCTGTGGTTGACCCCGTGTTGCCCCTGTAGCGCACTAAGCAATACAAGCGCGTAAATCATTAAGAGTAATCATCAACGTCATCGGTTCAAGAGGAGACACATCAAAACCTAAAGCCAAATAAAAATTCTTAGCTTCTTCTGAAATAGCATGAACAATAATTCCCCGAATACCAATGGTATCAGCCGCTTTAACAACCCGTAGTGCACCATCACGAAATAAACCGCATCCTAAACCTTGACCTTGGTAAGAAGTATCTACTGCCAATCGTGCCAAAATTACCACTGGAATTGGGTTAGGCATATTCCGCCGAAATTTACCATTAGCTGATTGTATACTAATCGCCCCGGAAGCAAGGGCGTAATACCCAACTACCCTATTGTCAACGCAGGTAACAAAAGTTCTAGTTGCACCACTGGCTTGATTAGCATAAGCTCGACGCTTCAACCAATCATCAAGAGAAGTAATTCCGCAGGAAAAATCAGTGATTGAGTGATAACTAGCCAGAGGTTCAGGTGGTGTCAAATTCATTCCTTCTCCCAAGGTGCGAGCGTCTGCATGGTTTTGCGTAAACGTTCATTAGGTTGAGGTGGTGCATCTAGAAGTGCGATAAATTCTGCATAAGCCTCTGGACTAGCCCAAAAAATAGTACGTTCGAGCAAAGTTTCCTCCGCAGCATTCCGCGCGGCTTCCAAAATAAAATCAGTTCTATTCTTACCTTGCACTTTGGCTGCCATATCGATCAAATTGCGTTCTTCTGGCTTAATTCGCAAATTTAGGGTATTACGCGGAGTCTTACTTTTTGTTTTACTACTCATAAGATGGGTGTGTAATTCCAAACTTAATTATTTTAACATAATGTAGTGACAACGACATTACACTATGTACGATACGATACCCAGATTTTTCAGAGAGATGAGCATCATTTGATGAAAGTCTAGGCTTCAAACCTTTCCATTATAACTGATAGGTAAAAGCTGCATCACCGCAGTAACACACCTTAAATAGTCTTGGGTTTCGTTGTTTCAAACTAATCGAGAAGAAGGGGCGTGCTGCTATGCAGTGCCGTAGGCATCGCACTATTATTGAGGAATTAATTTAATTAAACTTCTTAAGGTCGCATTAACGGATTCCGAATTAGGAAAATATTTTTTAACATCAGGATCAAGAATAATTACATCATTTTGCGCTGGAAAATGTTCAACCGTTTTTGTTCCATCTTCATGATGAATAGTAACGCTATGACCTTCCCGATACTGTTGGTAATATTTTCCGCGAACAGGATTTTTAAGTTGACTTAAATCATATTCTTCTCGCAAGTCATCTTCTAATTCATCTTGGATTTTCTCGTTCATAATATCTCCTTTCTTTGGGTGTAACTAATCTTGCACTAATTAAACGAATTTTATGATCACGATCCGTATAAGAAACAAATAGAAATTTACCTTGATCTGATAAACCTATTATAAGATAGCGATTCTCTCCTGTAGAATGGTCAGGATCATCGAAATTTACAGCTAAGGGATCATCAAATACGGTGGATGCTTCTTCAAAAGAAATGTTATGTTTTCTTTGATTTATTTTTGCTTTCTGTTTATCCCATTCAAATGCTAGTTCCAAATCATTGCCACTTTGCCAACTGAAATATCCCGCATTGTAGCATATCCTGATGGCGGAATAACAATTTTTCCAGTGCGATCGCGTCTTGCCAAAGTTTGACCAATAGAGAGATATATAAGCGATCGCACTGATAGATAAAAGGTATGTCACCGCAGTAACACACCTTAAATAGTGTTGGGTTTTGTTGTTTCAACCTAATCTAGAAGAAGGGGCGATCGCACTTAAATAAAACTCCCTGTTGATGAATCATATTGAAGTTGCTTAATAGGATTATCTTGAAATGTAACTTCTGTAAATTTTTCAGGTAGCTTTGAAATAACAGTTCCAGAGCTTAGAGGAGTTTGTAACCAAACATAGACAATATTAGATGGAGCAAAAGTTATAGGATAAGTAGAGGGAACAACTGAGGCATTTAGTGGAGACTGTGGAATATTTTGACCATTAATAGATGCTTTTTGCTGTAACCCAAAAGTTAAGGCTGGATACTGAGTATTTGGCATATTGTTATTAACTTTATAAGCTCCAGAAGGAGGAGAGTTAGAATCAGTAAAGGGTCCGTCAAATAACCCATTGGATGTGAATGAATAATAACTAGCATCAATAGCAGGATAATCAGTCTGACTAATTTTTGAGATAACAGTTCCTTTGGTTAATTCAAACTGAGATGAGCAATAAATTGAATACTCTTCATTCCAGGTAATATTATTATATGGAAATGGCTCAAAAACTAGCCAAATCAAGGAGGCAGTAAAACTTGATATTGCCATAGATTCTCCAACATTAATCTCAAAATTAACGAGTTTTGCTAACGTAATTCTTAACGTTGCCGCTTTAATAATTTTTAGATCATCAGAATTAATTGAGAGCGTTAAAGAAAAATCGACCATTAGTTAAAGAAAAATCGACCATTAACTTTTCGCTTTTTAGAAATCGTAGATAACAGGATAGTGATCTGACACAATAAAATTGTCAAGTACCGTACCAATAACTCCTGGTCCCGGATTTTTAAAAGCATAGTCTAAGTTTGTTCCGCTACCAGGATGAGTAGGAACTGGATTATGAGGACAATAAGCTGTTCCAGGAGGAACAATTTTAGGAGAGCCACTTCCAGGCAGACCCCATTGGGTTGGGTCACAATTATAATCTCCAGCCGCAAACCAAGAGCCACCTGTAAGATTTATATTAGCAAGTAGTCCAGGTCCATCATTGCCATTACCTGAAAAGGCGTGAAGACTAAAAATGTCTGCGTTTCCTGCTGGACCATACAAAAGGCGCATCCCAATGGCTGGTCTACCCCCCAGTGGATTGGGAATATAGATTAAATTCAAAGGGGGCAATACAGAGGCAACAGCTACATTATTTCGATGTCCTGTAGCATCTGTTTCAATCCAGATAATATAGACATTAAAAGGTCGGCTAGAAGTGCCAAGATTCCACAAAAGATAAGCTCCGTTCAAACCGACTGGGGGCGCAAAACCGGGCAACCAACCTGGTGCTGCTGCTGGTACAGCCGATGGTGGAGGATTGCCAGACTCTTGTAAGCAAGCTACGTTAACTCCTGCTTGCAGAAAGAGTCGTTTAACATCTGCATTCCATTTACTTTCACCGCCTCCCGTTGCTCCTTGCATATTCCAAGTGACGACACGCATAATTACTCCTAATTTACAGTTCAAAATGATTGATAGTCTATGGTCTTAGCTTTTAGATTCGGCTTCTTGCTTTTTAACTTCTATTGAGAAGCTAGAATGTATGGTTCAAGAAACTGGGTAAATTGGGACAGTAAACCAAACCTAGAAGAGAAAGAGTAGAAGTATTTATAACTTCATAGGTTTGGCAATAATTTATTACACGGCTTTTATGCCTTTTCTGGCATTAGTAAACGCCTGCTTGTTTTAATATTTTGACATCGGGATCATCAAAACTAGCTAAAGCCGCAAAACTAGCTAAAGCCGTCACATTTCCCCCAGAGGATGGAATAAAGGTTCCTGTGGCTGGATTATATACGAGGGATTTTTCAGTGACAGAGCCTCCAAACGTCACGATTGTTGCATTTCCATTTACTTGTGTAATAACAGTTCCAGATGTATAGGAGGCTTGTAGCCAAACATAAACAGTCGTTAGGGGTGTAAAAGTAGCATTTAATGCTGCGGGAACGACTGCCGCATTAAGCGGTGATGGGTTAATCCCGCTGCCATTAATAGATGCTTTTTGTTGTAAGCCAAAAGTTAAGGCTGGATACTGAGTATTTGGCATATTGTTGACAACTTTATATGACCCACTCGGAGGCGCACCTGAACCTGTAAATGGTCCTTGAAATGTTGCAGTAGAGTCAAAAGAATAATAAGCGGCATCATTAGCAGGAAAATCTGTTTCACTTAACCGCGTAATCACTGCACCATTTTGTATGACTTGGTTGGGGGAGGCATAAATGCTATATTGCTCTTCCCATTCAACTTTATTTCCTTGAAAGGGATCGAAGACTAGCCAAGTTACATTAGGACTTGATCCACCCACAGGTTTTGCTATCGTGATTTTTAGTTGTGCGGCCTTGAGAATCTTTAAGCTATCAGAATCAATCGCAAGATCAAGTGTATAGTTAGGCATGGTTTTCTCCTTATTTTGGATTTGAGTTAATTTGATTTTTTAGAAACAATTTTAGACTTCTAAGTTGAATTAATGATCAATCAACTTCCGTCTTTTGTCTCTACACCGCTAAAACACTCTCAAAAATCCATTTCTGAATTTTTTAGATTAGCCATAATGCTATAAGCAAAATGTCTTGTCTTTTGAGTTAAAAGTGATTTCTTCAATCACCTTTGATACCAGAATAAGTTTTATTTTGAGTAATGGCAATCTCTAAAATTAATACTTTTCTAATAGGTTTTTTTGAGCAGAATATTAGATTTATATTAGATTTATATTAGATTTATATTAGATTCAAAGGGTCACTTTATGGTATGACTCCCTCATCCCTGAAAGCAGAACTAATGAATTAATCTGGCGACTAAAATCATCAAAACCCTTTTAGACTCTGACTTGTAGCGGTTTTAGGGGATGAAAAGAAGGCAGCAAAAAAGCGATCGCAATCCTTGAAAACAGACAGCGATCGCCTTCTTCCTTGAATAAAGAGATGCTATGATTAGATGATGAGTATTACTGTTTAAACAAGTATCATTCTCATGGCACAATCAATTTACGAAGGAACTTGGGAAGAAATTGCCGCCTATGCTTCTGAACTAAAAGGGCGAAGAGTTAGGCTAACTGTACTTGATTCTGTATCAGACGAAGAAAAGATACCCTCTAGTAACTCCCTCGCTGAAGTCCTTAAGGGAAAAGTGGGTATCATTGAAGGGGTTTCCCCAGACCTTTCTACCCACACAGGAGAAAAATTTGCCGATTTAATGCAGGAAAAACAGCTAAAAAGAGGGGACTTGTCTTGATTTTGTGTGATGCTTCTGCGCTTATTGCCTTACTAAGTCGAAGCGACAATAACCATCAACGCTGTGTTGCTGTTTTACCCTTTTTACAACCTCCTCTGATGACCACATGGCCATGCTTTGTCGAAGGGATGTATTTACTGGGAAGGGATGTGGGTTGGCTCGGACAAAAGGCTTTATGGAGTTATTTAGAAAATCAAGATTTATCATTATATTCTTTTGAATCATCAGACATTCAAAGAATGCGTTTCTTGATGGAACAATATCGAGATGTACCAATGGATTTAGCAGATGCTTCCTTAGTAGCGGCAGCAGAAGCTCTTAATCAAAGGCTGATTTTTACTTTAGATACAGATTTCTATATCTACCGATTTCAAGGCAAGCTATCTTTTGAAGTTATTCCTTAACCTAAAATTAATAAAGAGGTTTGTTGATTGGGTTATCTGGCTCATCCTGAGAATATCCATGGATTAAGATATTCGTATTGAGAAAAATCCTATCGGACATTAGCATCTTCTACACAAATATACTTACCTTCCCACTCAGAGGAATATTCAGGGGGAATGACAACTGTACCATGATGGAGAATCGTCTTAAATTCAATTGCTTCCATTCGTTAAGCTTTATAAAGTGTCATATCAAGTTTAACCCAATCAATTGATTGGTAGCGTTTTCAGAGAATGAAAAGAAAGCATAAAAAAGCGATCGCAATTCTTGAAAACAGACAGCGATCGCCTTCTTCCTTGAATAAAGAGATGCTATTATTGGATGATGAGTATAACCTTCCAATTAGTTCTGGCTTTACTTTCCCGTGGGCAAGTCAAAATATCAGCCCATGGCTACGATGAACTAGCAAATGACGGTATTCTGGTAAGGGATGTGATAACGGGTATTAGAGAAGCTGTCATTCTCGAAGATTACCCGGAATATCCTCAAGGGCGTTGTGTGCTAGTCTTACAGAAAGATAGTCAGGGTAAACCCGTTCATGTGGTTTGGGGTATAGCCAAGAATACCGAATCGCCTGCTGTTCTAGTCACTGCCTATAGACCTGATCCAGCACGTTGGTCAAGTGATTTTACAAGGAGAAAACCATGACAAAAAAGCCTCACATTAAACTCATCCACATTGGAGAGTACATGGCTGAAGTGGAAGTAGAACTGATTGAGACTCCCGAAGGATGGTCGCCCTATTTATCATTAGAAGACGCTCAAAAATTAGATGATGTCCGAGAAGCCCTTCGTCAAGGTGATCTACAAAAAGCTTCCAATTTAGCACATCTTTACAAAATTACCCCTCTTACCGTTTAACTAAACTTTGACAAGAAAAAATTAAAAAGCGATCGCAATCCTTGAAAACAGACAGCGATCGCCTAACTTTTAACTATCACAAGCAACATTATTGGAGGGCTGATAATTCTTCCCGAAGAATACGGCGTAAATCGGACTGAGTGAGCGATCGCTCAGAAGGAGATTGGATATATTGTTTTAAAGCCTCATTAATTAGGGTTTGATAACCCATTCCTGCGGTTTCAGCCTGTTCTCGAAAATAAGCTAGAATCTCATCATCTAGATAAATGGTAATGCGTGTTTTTCCCTGAGAGGAAATGAGCGCCCCTCGTTTTCCTTTAGAAAAATCATATTCCTTTCTCATAAGTTTTTCTCTCTTGTTTTGTAGCACGACGAGCAGAAATCAAGCGAATGACTTCACCCCGCAAAGTATCACACGGATCGCCTTACCTTCCCACTTAGAGGAATATTCAGGGGGAATGACAACTGTGCCATGATGAAGAATCATTTTAAATTCAATCGCTTCCATTCGTTAAGTTTAATAAAGTGTTGTATCAAGTTTAACCCAATCAATCCATGGAGTTTTAGGGGATGAAAAAAAAGCAGCAAAAAAGGGATCGCTTTTTCCCAATCAAATATAATTTAGGTAGAAAATTGCCGAAAAATCGCTATGCTCAACGGGTACAAAATTATTGATGCTGATTCCCATGTCATTGAACCCCCCGCAATGTGGGGACAATACCTAGAACCTAAATTTAGGGAATTTGCTCCTTCTGCTGACATGAAAATCAAAGGAGAACCGATTAGTCAAAAAATCTCCCCACAAGTCCAAGCAGAAGGGAATAAGCAGATGATGCAAGCTCATCCCCATGCTTATCTCAACCGCTATAACCCAGAGTCCCATGTTCAATCTATGACACAAATGGGCATAGATGTGGCTTTTATTTATCCTAATTACGGACTGTGGTTATTTGCCATTGATAGCCTACCTGCTGAAGTGATGGGGGCTTTTGTCCGTGCCTACAATACATGGTTATATGAAGAATTTTGTAGCTATGACCCCGCTAGACTGAAAGGAGTCGCTGCAGTCAATCAACATGATCCCGAAGATATGGTCAAAGAGCTACACCGCATGGCAAACTTGGGCTGGAAGGCGGTTTTTTTGCGCCCTAACCCCGTTAAAGGTAGAATTTTGAGCGATCCAGCCTATGAACCCTTTTGGGCGGCCTGCGAGGATTTGGACATGGCTGTAGGAATTCATGAAGGCACTCATAGCCGCTTACCCACCACTGGTGCAGAGCGGTTTAATAGTCGGTTTGCGCTTCATGCTTGTTCTCACCCGATGGAACAAATGATGGCACTATTAGCCTTAATTGAAGGGGGGGTTTTAGAACGTCATCCTCAGCTAAGAATCGGATTTTTAGAGTCGGGCTGCGGTTGGTTTCCCTATTGGTTATGAAAGCTTGACGAAGAATACAAAAATTTATAGTATGATATAAAGAATAAGATTAGGTTGAACTTAATCCAAGTATTTTCCCTATCAATCTCAGATTATTAAGATATTATGACTGAAAACCCCAATAATTATAGTTCTAACTTGCCTTCTGGTTGTCCCTTGATCCCAGAATCAATCATGACTGCGAATAGATGTGAACACACGGAGCTTAACTTAGAGATTGAAGGGCAATTACCAGAAGACTTGCAGGGTCATTTTTTTATGGTCGCACCAGTAGGAACGGTTGATTCTGGGGGTACCCCTTTTCCCGATGGCGACTCATTGTTGAATGGCGACGGTATGATTTACCGACTCGATTTTGATTGCCCCGGTGAAGCAAAGATAACAACACGATTAGCTAAGCCCCCTGATTATTATGCAGACAAGGCAACCTTCTTGAAAAGCCAATACCAAAAGTATAGATTTCGCAATCATGGAATTGTCCGCTTTTCTTGCGCACTTGGCTTTCGTAATGAGCTAAATACAGCTTTTCTAGTTATGCCATCAGGAAAGGAAGATGTCCTAGATCGTTTATTAGTGACCTATGATGGAGGCCGTCCCTACGAATTAGATACAGAAACCCTTGAAGTTGTTACACCTGTTGGCTGGAATCAAGAGTGGCGGGCCGAAATGAACAAACCACAATTTCCTTTCAAGACGATTTTGAGTACCGCCCATCCTGCTTTTGATAGTAATACGGGTGAAATGTT
This sequence comes from Microcystis flos-aquae FACHB-1344, assembly GCF_014698375.1. NCBI lineage: Bacteria > Bacillati > Cyanobacteriota > Cyanophyceae > Chroococcales > Microcystaceae > Microcystis > Microcystis flos-aquae. The sequence goes on from NZ_JACJSW010000180.1 coordinate 37,776, forward strand.
TACTGTAAATTATGGCAGAGCTATTATAAATCTGCTAAAGAGGCTCCCTTTTGCCATTGAATTAGATGAACTCCCCAAAGACATTTACCAATTAATGAGGGCAATCATTGGTTTTTCTAATGCTAATATCTTGCGACATATTTTCCAGTTGAATATTATGTTGTCTCAAGGTATTTTGCAACAGGCACTAAATGTAATTAAATATTTGCTTGGGGAAGATATTGAGAATTTTGTCTATCTGCTTCGCTGGGATGGGACAGGTAACTTAGAGCGTTGGAAGTTAAGACTTCCCGATGGTTCACCAGTAAAAATTGAACAAACCATCCATCAAATTGGAATCAGCAAAGATTATGTGATTTTAATGGACACAGCCTTTATTGTCGGTTTAGAGCAGTTAATAAACAATCCAATACCAGAGAATAAACAACTCGAAGAATTAATCAGAAACTTACTCGAAAGCCCGAATCGACCGGATTCATATATTTATATTGTACGTCGTAGGGATCTCATCTCAGGACAGTACCCGATTGATTCTGACAAGGAAGTGACTGTCATCGCTAAAAAACTCGTCATTCCTTTACCAGCCGCTCACTTTTTGGTTGATTACGAAAATCCTGATGGAAAGATTACGCTTCATGTTGCTCACATTGCTTCTTGGGATGTGGCTGAGTGGATTCGTAAATATGACTTATCGGCTTACCCACCCTATCATCCAATCGCCAAGCGGGTTTATTCTATGGAACCCAATGAGATGGATATTAGCCGTTTGGGACGCTATGTAATTGATGGAAACCGAGGAGAAGTCATTCAATCAAATGTTATCTACTCATCTCCCTATACTTGGGGAACGGGTTTATACGCTTACCGAGATCGATTATCATCAGGAAGGCAACCCAAACGACTTGATGATATTTATTGGATTTCCTTTGGACTTTGGCAGGAAACGATGACAAAGTTTCTCTATGATTTATATAAAGATGCCCCCTACCGAGCAGTGCCTTTGGAGGATTTACTGAATTTAGCGAAACAAGGCGTTCCATCTTCCCTGTTTCGATTACATACCCCAGATGATTTCCTGAAGATTGCCGATTCTTATCAGTTTCCTAGGGGATATATTGGTGGTTCTCCTCAGTTCATTCCTCGCCGTGCAAGCGAAGAAAATTCTACAGAGGGTTACATCATTTGTAGTGTTTTTACCCCTCCTAGTAGCGAATTTTGGATTTTTGATGGGGTGGATATGGCCAAAGGTCCTTTGACTAAGCTAAGACATCAGGATCTAAATTTTGGTTATAGTTTGCACACGGCTTGGCTTCCTAAAATTGGTCGCCGTCAAGTGAGTTACAATATCCCTGTCAAATCGGATTTTCAGCAGTTGGTAAACGACAGTTCCCCCGATATTCAAAAACTTTTTGAAGATGAAATATATCCCTTCTTTCCATCAGATAATGGACATTTAGTGTAGGAGATAAGGATTCGATGTTCGCTCTTCCTAACTATGAGATTAATCACAAGATTCACGAAGGGGTTAAAAGCGTCGTTTATCGGGGTAAATCTTGTCAGAAAGAACAACCCGTAATCATCAAAGTTCTCAAAGCTGAATATCCCTCCATAGAAGAGATCGTTTGTTGGAGACAGGAGCATGAAATTATTCAAAATTTAAACTATGATGGGGTAGTTAAATCCTATAGTTTGGTTAACTATCGTCATGTTTTTGCCCTAATTCTCGAAGATTTTGGTGGTCAATCTTTAGCTGAATTTTTAACAACCCAACACCTTTCTATTTCTCAGTTTTTAACCATTGCTATCTCCTTAGCAGACATCTTAATTAAGATTCACCAAGTTCCCATTATTCATAAAGACATTAAACCCAGTAATATCCTCATCAACCAAGAAACAAAACAGGTTAAACTGACTGATTTTAGCATTGCTTCTAACCTAACATTTGAGCGGCAAACTATTACCAATCCTCGCTTTTTACAAGGAACACTGGCTTATATGTCCCCAGAACAAACGGGACGAATGAATCGCCGGATTGACTATCGCAGTGATTTTTATTCTTTGGGAGTGACCTTTTATGAAATGCTCACAGGAATGTTGCCCTTTAGATCTCAGGATTTGATGGAGTTAGTTCATTGTCATATTGCGAAACAACCTCCTCCTTTAGAACAATTCTCAGTTCCGCCGATGATTTCTAACATTGTTAGAAAACTAATGGCAAAAAATGCAGAAGAGCGTTATCAAAGTGCTGCTGGACTCAAATTTGATTTGGAAACTTGTTTATGTCAACTAGAAAAACAGAGCCGGCTTAAGATTTTTGCTTTGGGAGAACGGGATTATCCCAATCAATTGCTGATTCCTCAAAAACTCTATGGAAGAAGTCAAGAAATAGTGAGATTACTAGAAGCATTCAAACGAGTAGCACACCCAAAAGTAGTAGGAGTAGAAAAAGTTGAATCTGCCATCGAAATAATGTTAGTCTCTGGTTATTCAGGAATTGGTAAGACATCCATTGTTAATGAAGTTCAAAAAGCAATTGTTGAAGCAAGAGGATATTTTATTAGGGGAAAATTTGAGCAGTTAAAACGCAATATTCCTTATCTAGCTCTGATTCAAGCATTTCAAGAATTGATTCGCCAGTTATTAACTGAAAATCAGAGGGAAATTGAAGGTTGGAAAGACCATATTATCAGGGCTATTACGCCAAATGCTCAAATTATTATCGATGTCATTCCTGAAGTTGAATTAATCATTGGTAAACAGCCAGAAGTTCCTCAATTAAACTCTCTAGAAGCTGAAAATCGTTTTAATCAAGTTTTTAAAGAGTTCATCAAGGTTTTTTGTACTCCTAATCATCCTTTGGTAATTTTTCTTGATGATTTACAATGGATAGATTCGGCATCCCTAAAATTATTGCAACTTATAGTGACCGATAAAAGAGGCAAATATTTGTTTTTTATTGGTGCTTATCGAGATAACGAGGTTAGTTCAACTCATCCCTTAACCTTGATGCTAGAGAAACTAAAAACTACCCATTTAGTGATCAATCATCTTGAAATTCAACCCTTATCTTATGACAATGTTCGACAATTAATTGAGGAAACTTTTAACGGTAAGGTTAATAGGGATGAGCTTAAAGATTTAGCCGAATTAATTTTTTATAAAACCCAAGGCAATCCTTTCTTTATCTCTCAGTTTCTTAAAACTTTATACAGTGAAAATTTAATAACCTATCAAGTCAATATAGATCGTTGGATTTGGTCTAGTGAGGCTATACAATCTGTCGGTATTACTGATTATAATGTTGTGGAATTAATTGCTAGAAATATTGGTAAACTTCCTGAAAAAACGCAACAACTAATCAAATTAGCTGCTTGTATTGGCAACTCTTTTAGTTTAGATTTATTGGCATTTGTTCAACAAAAATCTATCTCCGCTACAGCGAAAGAATTAGCGATAGCTCTTCAACAAGGATTTATTTTACCTCAGTCAGAAGACTATAAACTTCCTTTATTGTTTGATCAGATAGAATACCAACAGTTAAATTTAGAAAATGTAGAGATTAAATACAAATTTTTACACGATAGAGTACAGCAAGCAGCCTATTCACTTATTCCCGAATCAGAACGAAAAGCAAATCACTTGCAAATTGGTCAATTTCTTCTCAAAAAGACAACTCCTCAAGCTCAAGAAAACAAATTATTTGACATAGTTAATCAACTCAATTTTGGGATTGATTTATTAAAGGATACCTCAGATAAAGAACAGTTGTGTCAATTAAATTTAAGGGCGGGAAAGAAAGCTAAATCGGCTAATGCTTACCAAGCTTCAGTCAATTATTTACATTTTGCTTGTCAGCTTTTATTATTAGATAGTTGGCAAAAGCAATATGAGCTTACCTTTAATATTTATCTTGAATTAGTAGAAGCTCACTATCTGAATACTAATCTAGAAACGGCTGATAATCTCTGTGATTTTGCTTTACTGCACGTCCGAAGTCCTTTAGAACAAGTTAAATTTTACGAAATAAAGATTAAAATAAACTTGGCTAGAGGCGCAATAGATTTAGCTCTAAATAACGGACAAAAAGCTTTAGAAATTTTAGGCATATCTTTAGTGGAATCACCACCACAAGCGTTAAACATTGAAAAATTAGCCAGATTAGGAGTGATGAAAGAACCTAATAAGTTGATGGCAATGAAGATTTTTAGTCTTATTTATGCTCCTGCTTGTTTTGCCGAAAGTTCTATAGCATTACCAATTCTCTATACTGAGATTACCCTATCCCAGCAGTATGGCAATTCACCCCCAGTCGTTTATGCTTATGCTGTTTATGGAATTATTGTCTCTTGGCTCATGTTAGATATTGATTTAGCTTATCAACTTGGACAATTATCTTTACGGGTTTTAGAGAAATTAAATGCCAAGGATTTTTGGTCGAAAGCTTATGTCTCAATTTCCATTAATATAACCTATAAAAAACATCATATTAAACAAACGCTTGAACCCCTTAAGAAATCTATACAAAATGCTCTGGAAGTTGGCGATCTTGAATTTGCTTGCCATGGGGCTAATTTCTACTGCGATCACTTATTATTTGTAGGGAATAACTTAGAATTCGTTCACAATCAGCAAAAACAATATATTGATTTTATTGCTCAATATCAGCAAGAACATCCCTTAAATTTAATCAAAATATGCGCCCAATTTGTTGAAATTTTAGTAAATGAATCAGTCGTCAAAAACTTGACGGGTACTATGCTCGACGAGGAAAAGTCTTTAAGGCAGTTACTCCAAGTTAACAATCGAATTTCTGTCTTTAATATTTATTTTTATAAAGCTTGGCTTTGTTACTTGTTTAAAGATTATCCTCAAGCAATAGAAAACACTAGGATCGCCCTTGAATATTCAGGTTTTGTGAAATCAGAAATTATTTTTACAGAACATAATTTTTATTATTCTTTGGCATTACTAGCTCAATATCCATCCCTCGACCAAAAAAATAAAAAACAATATCTTAAACAAGTCCAAGAAAATCAGAAACTGATGAAATGTTGGCAGGATCATGCCCCGATGAATTTTCAGCATAAATACAATTTAATACAGGCAGAAATAGCTCGTGTTTTGAGAAAAACTTTGACAGCAATGAAATATTATGATAGTGCTATAGCAGGAGCAAAGAAATATGAATTTATTCATGAAGAGGCTTTAGCTTATGAACGTGCCTCTGAATTTTATTTTACTTTAGGTAGAGAAGAAATTGGTAAATTATATTTAAGAAATGCCTATCATTGTTACATTCGTTGGGGTGCAAAGGTCAAAGTTAAACAATTAGAAGAAGAATACCCTCAATATTTATTAGACATCAGCAATCAAAACAAATCTAAAGGACTGAGTACCACCATTTCAACTACTGGTAATGATGGAGCAGTTCTTGATTTAACGACTATTCTCAAAGCTTCGCAAGCAATTTCTGGAGAAATTAAACTGGAAAATCTCCTAACAAATTTAATGAAAATTGTCATTGAAAATGCAGGAGCTCAGAAAGGTTGTCTGATTTTAGAACAGGAAGGAAATTGGGTCATTGAAGCTCAAGGAACAATTGCTCAAGAAACGGTTAATATCTTACAGCCAATTCCCATAGAATCTATCGACCATGATACTTCAATTCCCATTCTACCCACTAGCATTATTAATTATGTCGCTCGGACAAAAGAAACTATCGTTTTAAATGATGCCACTTCATCAGGTCAATTTACCAATGATTATTATATTGTGGCTAAAAAAACTAAATCCATTCTTTGTACTCCTTTACTCAATCAAGGTCAATTAAAAGGAATTGTTTATTTAGAAAATAATTTAACAACCAGCGCATTTACCTCAGAAAGAGTTGAACTATTAAATATTCTAGCAGCTCAAGCTGCTATCTCTATTGATAACTCAAGACTCTATCAAACCTTAGAACAAAGAGTAGAAGAACGGACAAAAGAACTCACAAATACTTTAGAGGTACTGAAAGCAACTCAAGCAGAACTTATCTTTGAAAATGACCTGCTTAAAAGTGCTGAACAACCTCCCAAATTTGTCTATCAAGTGGGGGGCAGTTTACCGATGGATGCACCGAATTATGTGGTTCGACAAGCTGATCGCAATCTTTATAAAGCTCTCAAACAAGGTCTATTTTGCTATGTTTTAAATGCACGTCAAATGGGAAAATCTAGCTTAATGGTACGGATGATGAGCCAATTACAAAAGGAGGGAATTAGATGTGCAGTAATTGACTTAACTCGGCTAGGAACAGACAATATTACCCCCGAACAATGGTATAAAGGATTAGCCGTTGATCTGCTCCGCAGTTTTGGATTAATCAAAGAATTGAAAACTTTTAAAGCTTGGTGGAGTGAACAATTAGACCTGCCTCCTGTACAACGATTAGGACAATTTATGGAAGAGTTTCTTCTAGTTAATGACGATTTTAATCAGCGGCAATCTAGACAATCGACTGTTATATTTATTGATGAAATTGATAGCATTTTAGGGTTAAAATTTGATGTCTCTGACTTTTTTGCTTTAATTCGTTCTTTTTATAACCAGAGAGCGATTCAACCTCAATTTCAAGAGCTAACTTTTGCCTTTTTTGGTGCTACCACACCTTCAGCTTTAATTACTGACCCCCAGAAAACACCTTTTAATATTGGTAACGCTATTGAATTAGCAAGTTTTAAAGAACACGAAGCTCAACCTTTATTATATGGGTTAACAGAAAAAGTCAGTAATCTTCAGACCATGCTCAAACAAGTCTTAAGCTGGACGGGAGGGCAACCTTTCTTAACTCAAAAACTCTGTCAACTGATGCGGGATAGTGAGCAACCAATCCCCTCTAATCAAGAAGAACAATGGTTGGCCAACTTAGTAGCAGAAAAAATTATTCAAGATTGGGAGATGCAGGATCAACCCGAACATTTAAAAACCATTCAAGATCGCCTTCTTCAAAGTCCAAACCGACCCCAGTTATTAACCTTGTATCGACAAATCCTCCATCAAGAAGCAATACAGATTGATAACAATCCCTATTTACCTGAGTTATTTTTATCTGGATTAGTGGTAAAGCGTCACGGGAAAATGGACGTTCATAATCGGATTTATCAGACGATATTTAATAATGATTGGCTTGAGCGATCGCTGTCTTAATACCATGGTTCAAAAATTTATTTATACTGAACCAGTATATTGACTTATAAAGTACTTTTGATACAACTGACAACTGACAATTGCTTTATTTTCTCTGAGTTTAATTAAACCCATACTATTAAGTTTATAAGCAATAATTGGATCGACTATCATTGGTTGATTCCCTTGACAAATCTGTTGAAAAACAGCGGCAAGTTCGGGTTGTTTTTGTAAAGTGACCCAGTGCAGCTGTAAATGAGAGGAATAAATTCCCGTTGATGTAGTTGCTGATTTGATTAAATCTGGCATCGTGATTTGCTCTTGGCTAAGATGATAAATCGCTAAATGAATCAAGGCAGGATGTCCTCCCACTAAGTCGATCAACTGTTGAATTTCGTTGGTTGCTAATTCATTTAATTGATATTTTTTTGCCAATTCTGCCACTTGTTCTTGACCAAAACCCTGTAACTCTATGGGTAATCCCACATTAAAAGGAGACTGTTCTAATCGCAGAGAAACATAAGATTCTGTGGATTGAACAATAATTAAACGTAATTTCTGCCACAGGGGAGATCGCTTAGATTCTTCATAACAAGCTCTGATTAAAGGTAAAAAATCTTCTGCTACTTTCGGATGTTCAAAGACTCGATGCACTTCGTCTAAAGCCAATACCAGTGGCTGTTTTATCTCTCGTAAAATATACTCTTCAAAATAAATTGTCCAACTCATTTTAATTCCTATATCTTCATCCCAATAATCATCTAATTTGGCTTCTAAATTCAACTGCCGAGCGCAATTACGGCAGATCCAGCGTAAGAACTTGTTAAAATTTGCTATGATGTCTTGGTCTGCTTTTTGTAAATCTAAACTAACAATTTGATAACCGAATTGCTGTTGACAAGCCTCTAAAATTGTTAATAATAAAGACGTTTTCCCCCATTTTTTGGGAGCTTTAATGCGTACTAACGCCCCAGATTGTCCGATTTCCTCGATAATTTTTGCTTCAAGTTTTGTTCGTTTTAGATAATAATAAGAATTATAGGGAACAGGAGCATCTGGGTATTCTGGACGCTCATTTTGGAGATATTCCTGACCGCAATACTGAAGCGATGTGGAGTTGGTAAAATGAGATTGTAGTCTAGATAAAAAATTTTTCTTATTGATCGGTTCTCCGATCAGTTGCGAGACTCTATCATAGAGTCCTGGGGCAACTACATTGGCAAGATAGCTGCTACTATAACCGTTTTCTTGGGCAATTTCTTGATAGTTCTTTTTCTGCCAAAGTCCTCGCAATAATAATTGTTCTGTGTCATTGAGACAGCGATTCTCAAGCTTGAGCAGTTGCCGATTAAGAATCTCTTGGATTTCCTCGAATTTCATTATTTTTGTCTAAGGTAAGAAGATTTGATGGAATAGATTATTTGATTTTTCAGTTCCGTTGCAGCCAGAAACCCTGAATCTTGACATAACAGCACCGATTCAAAATAGAATTGGTATATTTGACAAACAAGCTGACGAGAACCAGTAACCGACAAAATTGTGCGATGGCAACCCTGAGAGGGATTAAATTCCCCTCTTGCTAGGAAATTATAGCATTTCTTGTCAAGGTCAATTACACGGCGAGCAATTATCTCTTGATGATTTCTATCAAAACCCCTGAGTCTTCAGCGTCTAACTCCTCGATAATCCTATTAACAATTAGTTCGGAAAAATCCTCACAGGAGTTGACTAGACAGGGTTTTAGCAATCAGATGTACTGCATTTCAACTGCCTATTGAGAATTTTAGTACAGTGGCTGCTCCCAATCTTCGCGACAACGGTGAACAGTTACTGTTCATCCCTCAATACACTTGCTCCCAGAGCTTCTAGGGTTTCTTGCAGCATTTCAGCGCGAGATACATTACCCTGATTTTTCAATAATTGTAGGCCTTTTTGCCAAATCTCTATCGCCTCATTATAACTACCGAAAGCTATATAAGCAACCCCTAGATTTTGGTAAATAGTGGGATTATCCGGGTTTAACTTGAGAGCTTTTTTATAAGCTTTAATCGATTCTGGTAGCCGGTGCAGTTGTTTGAGAACCAGTCCTAAATTATAGTAACCATCGGCATAGCTAGGATCAATTTCTACGGTTTTCTCAAAGATAGATAAGGCCGTTTCGTATTTTTCTGCTTCGTATAATAACCCACCTAAATTATTATAAGCACCCAGTTTTAATTTATCTAAAATTGGCTGCTTAATCGCTTTAATAAAATTATCGGCTGATTGCTTAAATTCCTCTACTGAATAATAATAATTAGCGAGATGATAATACAACTCGTATAAAATATGCGGATTAGAGCCATGGCATTTTAAACCGTGTTTGAGCAGCTTAAAACCCTCTTTATCCCTGCCAATCTTCAGATATAACCCTCCCAATTTACTACACACATAGGGATCGTGGGGATGTTGCTGATAAAAACCCTCCATCGCTTTTCTTGCCCGTTCAAACTTATCTAAGCTGGCTATTTTATCCACGGTGTAACCGTAGTGAAAGATAGCAATTTCTGGCAGTTCAACTATTTTCCAATTAGGCTCTTTTTTTAATAAAATAGCCACATTATCATCAATAATTGAGTGATAGGGACGGGTAAAAGTGACCTGAGGATGTCGGCGAAATAGCCGCGAAATTAGAGAATAAGGTGATTGTATGGCTCCGATTTCATGGCGGATTAAATTAATCACTAAATTTTCCTCTTTTTCCATTGCCCGACGCATTTTCGGTACGATAGCGGCATTTAATTCCTCATCAGCATCAAGGACTAAAATCCAATCGCCAGTAACATATTTTAAAGCCTCATTTCTGGCATCGGAAAAATTACCCCGCCAATCGTAGCTAGGAACTATGGCACCGTAACTTTGAGCAATAGCAATCGTATCATCGGTCGAACCCGTATCCATAACGATCATCTCATCCACCACCCCTTTAACGCTATCCAAACAGCGCCGGAGATTTTCGGCTTCATTTTTGACAATCATGCAGAGACTAAGTTTAGGCATAACTTTACTCACTCTAGCGGTCAATCTTGAGGGATAGCGGCTAATCAATAACCCACTGATTAGCGCTCACCGATTATCGATCATCCTCTGAGTCTACCTTAAACCGTTCTACCGAAGAAAGCAGCTCCCGGGAGATACTCACCAATTTTTGCAGAGAACCCGCCACCCGTTGGGATTCTTGGGAAGTTTCCTGAGCGGTTAACTCCACCGACTGCATAACTTGGGCGACATTGAGGGAATTTTCCCGTTGTTTAACCGTATCGGCGGTAATCGATCGCACCAGCGTATCGATGCGGTTAGAAACTTGGATAATATCTTCTAGGGACTTCTTCGCCTGTTCCGAGCGCTCGGTGACATCGATAACCTGTTGAATCCCTTCCTCCATCGCCGTCATTACCGAACCCGTTTCCGATTGGATATGTAAAACGATCTGTTCAATTTCCTTAAGCGATTTAGCAGCTCTATCGGCCAACTGACGCACCTCATCGGCCACAACCGCAAAACCGCGGCCCGCCTCTCCTGCTCGCGCCGCTTGAATCGAGGCATTAAGAGCCAATAAATTGGTCCGTGAGGCAATCTGAGAGACTACCGCGACAATTTTCGAGATTTCCTGGGAAGCTTCCGCCAAACGCTTGACTTTTCGCGCCGTTTCTGATACGGTCTCGCGGATTTGTAGAATTCCCGCCACGGTTCTTTCCACGGAATCGCCCCCCTTCAGGGCGGTAATCGAGGAAGTGCGAGCGACTTCTTCGGCTTCTCTGGCGTTTTCCGCCACCCGTTGAATTGAGTCGGTCATCATCTGTACCGAATTAAGGGTGACGGCCAATTCCTCCGCCATCCGCAGGGCATCGCTAGACTGATTGCGGGCGAAAGATTCACTATTGGTACTGCCTTGATTCACCTGTTTGGCCGCTTTTTTCACCTGTCGGACAATTTCGCGCAGGTTTTGGATAGTCAAATTAAAAGCATCGGCCACCGCCCCTAAAACATCGGCGCTTACCTCCGCTTCCACGGTCAGATCTCCCCGAGCCGCTCCTTCCACATCATCGAGAAGTCGAATCACTTGCCGTTGTAAGTCTTCCCGTTCCCGTTCCGTTTCGGCGGCGCGGCGTTGGGCTTCCGTGGTGGTAGTTACCACCACCCGAGCCATCTGATTGAAACGATTGGCCAGTTGACCGAATTCATCTTCCGAGTAGATCGTCGCTTTAGCGTTAAAATTACCTTCCGAGAGATGATCGAATTGGCTTTGCAGATCGTTGAGACTGCCCTTAATCTGACTAATTAGCAACTGTAAACCTAGCCAAGTCAGGGCCAGGGTTCCCAGTCCGGTTAATAACATCATGGTTAGTACCGGTTGACTGAAGGGGGAAAGACTGGCTGAGGCTGGCGGTTTCGGGGCCGGTTTGGGGGCAACCTTTTCGGTTTTTGCCTGGCTATTCGGGGCTGGTTTGGCAGCCAAGAGCGTAGAAAGCCAAGAGGTGGTACTAACGGCAAAAATTATGATCACAGGGGTAATACCCGCTAAAGCCGCTAGGATTAGTTGTTTTTTGCCTAAAGAAGCGTTGACAAAAAAGCCTAATTTGCCCGGATTGACTTCCACCACTGGCTTGAGCAAGCGCTCGGAGGCATGGGTAAGATGACTATCTCTTTTGTCATTGGGGGTTTTTAGACGAGAAGGATTAAAACTAGGCTCTCCCACACCAGAACTGGCATTAAGGCGCGCACTGGGTTCGGGGAGAAAACCACCACTTAAAGCTTCCCCCCCCGAAGGGGTAAATAGCTCCCAGTCCCCCAGTCCTTGAACCGTATCCGTCAGAGCCAGTGGGGAAAAACCGTCTAAATCCTCATCATTGAGTTCTGGTTGCCCAAAATCTCCGGTTTCGTCTTCCTCGTCTCTTTTTTGAGTGACTCTGCCCTGATTAGGGCCAGTTTTTGCCCCTTGTGGGTGGGTCGATTCCAGGTCAATGGCAAAAGTGCTTTCTTCTAGGGTATCCCTATAGGATAACTCCTGATCTCTACCGGTCAGGGGATTTCCCCCCAGATCAGAGGAAACCATAAAAGTGGCTTCTCCCGTTGACCCTAACTCACCGTCCCACCCTTCCTCCAGCGAGTCAATCTCCGCCGCTTCTAAAAAGGGGAAAGGGGCTTCCCCCTCCGCCGAATCGCTAGACCACTGGGAACCGTGAGAGCCGGGGCCCGGCAGGGTAAGGACACTAAAGGCGGTTTCCTCCGATTCCTCAAAATCATCGTCATAGGAATGGACTTTACTTACCGTAGGCTCGCTGGGATCCTCCTCATTGAAAAGACTACTATTCCAATCCAGCCCTTTATTTTGTCCATCGGTGTCAGCCCCTTGCGACTTCCAGGAGCGAGAATGGTTAAAACCTTGACCTAGATCGAAAGCTGCCTCGCTGTAGGCAATGCTTTCCGTAGCAGCGATCGTAAAATCTCCCTCCTCGGCTTCAAAACGCAATTGCCGCCGAATCTGATCGAGACCACGCTGGGCATAATCGACTAGATCGGAACTATTGGGAGAATTTTTAGCCAATTGCAGCACTTTTTCGTAACGCTCCTCCGCCAATCTGTATTGTTGTAGTCCTAGATGAATGTGACCCTGTAAAAGCATGACATTGGCATCCTCGGGATACTTGCTGATCATCTCTTTGACAATGACGGCGGCATCCTCAAGGTTGCCCTGGCAATAGGCGGTGTTAGCCTTTCTATAGAGTTTTGCGTATTCTGTCCCTGACGGCATTTGCCCCTCCCCTAGTAAAGTTAAATGAAGTAGTTAGTAGTTTCAAGAAAGAATTCCTATAAATCCTATTCTGCTATTTTTTTCAGGTTTTAAGCTGCCCAACGGGCAAAACGGAGTATGGCCAGATGATCGAGTAGTCTTAAGGTTTTTTTTGATTCTTGGCCCAGAATCCACTCTCCCTGCACATAGAGGGCGATCTGATCGGGAATACTGGCGGCACTACCTAGTTTATCTGGGTCGAGCCATTCCATATCTCCCAAACGTTCCACCGCTAAACCGAGGATCGTTTCCTCTTCTTTGATCGCAATTATGGGAATTTCGGCTCGATCGGTGTTTAAGCGGCTGCTATCCCCCAAAAATTGCCCGAGATCCGCCACCCAGATCACTTGACCCCGGAGATTGATCGTGCCGAGGAGCAAGGGTGAAGCATTGGGAATGGGGGTAATGCGATCTAGTGGTTGCTGTATTACCTCGCAAATTCCCACGGCACTAAGGGCAAACTCGTCCTGAGAGGGTAGATAAAATCGCAAGTACAGTTCACCGACGGGAGTTTGTAATTCCTGATTGTCGGGGGCGATATTTTGAGCGTTACCAGCAAAAAAATCGGCGTTGTTAAGCATGAGTTTAGTTCTCTTGCAACTAATAATTCGGGCGGCGTTTTTAGCTGTCTTGACCTATGCCATAGCTAGACTGTCCCCGGTGAGGGCGATTTTATCGGCGCAACAGTTGTTTAATGGTATAAATGAACTCAATCGGTTCAAAGGGCTTGACAATGTAGGCATCGGCTCCGATTTTCATGCCCCAATAGCGATCAAAGACTTCCCCTTTCAAGGAACAAATGACCACCGGGACATTTTTGGTTTTTGGATCCGACTTGAGACGACGACACACCTCATAACCATTCATGCGGGGCATGACGATATCGAGGACGACGAGATCCGGATTGGCTCTCTGAATATGTTCGAGGGCTTCCACCCCATCCGTGGCGATCGTGACCTTAATGCCGCTATTGCGGAGTAGATCACAGATCAGTTCCCTTTGCGTTTGGCTGTCTTCTACCAGCAATATTTCGCTCATAACTCCCTACCTAGCTAGGCTGCCAAGAACAACAATGGCAAAAGATGCCCGATAATAGTCCCCGTTGACCGGATGCTCCGAAATTTCTCTCATTTTTGCCTCCAACGCAATCTGAAATTTATCAGGGGTTTCCCTCTAAACAAGGACTTGATTCACCGCTCAACTAAACTTACTCAAACTTACTTAAAAGCCTGAAAGCTTAGTCATTCGTAGTGGGTCAAGCACTACAGGATTAAACGGCAAACCCTTTATTCCCTGGTCAATGACATCAGGAATTACTTTTCTAATGATGTTAAATGCCCCATTGACATCGGCATTTAACAACTGATTTGTTTCCATTTTATCAAGTCCCCTAGCTAACCTTTTTCCCTTAAATAATGGTTTTTCTTCACCATATTTAGTTAACTCATCCCTATCTAAAGCACTGGATTGTGAGGTAGAGGATTCTTCAGTTATTATGACTTTTATCCCTTTTAATTGAGCTTTATAGGTTAACATTTCTATTAATCTATAATGGGGAATATTGACAAATTGTTGATTATTCCTTTTTCCTAGATTAAGAGATTGTTTCATCCGCTCATTATGCCCAATTATTAACGTCCCTATTTGATGAAAAATACACCAATCTATTACTCTTTTGCTGGCTGTATGTAGGTAATTTTCTCCTCGACAGTTTCGCTTATGAGTCAGGAGTATCAAGCCTTTAGATAAGGATTGATTATTTCGAGTTTTTAATTGAGCTTGTTGTTTTGACCGTTGTTTGTTGTAGAAGGTGTTAATTGCTTTTAACGGTCTGCCATTGATCAAAAGAGGTGCTACACCTGTTTTATTTGTAGTTACAGCCATTAAGTTATTAACTCCTAAATCTACCCCAGCTATCTGTTGTTTATCTGTGGTTTCCGACCGTCTTTCACATACTATTTCAATGACATAACAGCTACTTTTGGGGACAATTCTCACTGCAATTATTTCTCTCTTGGATGTGGGAATTTTTAAGTCGCTCATAGACAAGTGACACCCCCCCCTTGCCCCCCCGACGTCGGGGGGGTTGGGGGGGTCTTCTTTTAAAGGTTTTTTATAAATTGATTCCTGAGAATATATTAGCAGGTTTCTTCCTTTGGTTTTGTCCTTATACTTAATAATTTTGGGTTTTCCTAAAAACTTTTCAGGCTGTTTTTTCCAAGCTTTAAAAGCAGCAAAATAACTAACCCAAGCTGCTCCAATTTTCTGATTATCTGCGTGCTTCGGTTTCGTGGGTAAAGCTAAATAATCTGAGGTTTTAGATACCAGATGATAGAGTTGATTAAAACTCAGTTTTTGGGAGTTTTCAAAGAAATATTGGCGATAATGATAATTAGCTAGATTGAACAGATTTTTTGACAAGAAGGCATAATGGTCAATTTCTGACCAGCAAGGAGGGGATTTGGTGATGATATGGCGTTCAACTAGCTTCATGTCTTGATTATACCTGATAACGTTCTTAAAATCTATCGGTAGCAAAAGCTACTTATTTTAGTTATCTAGCTACAGAAATGAGTAACTTTAAAAAGTTTTAGGTTTCTGTAGTTAACCCTTTCGGGTTTCATCTCTATCGTTCCCAATTCCACCGTTAAAAACCACCGGCCAAGAGATTTTTTTTCGGGTTTGGGGGTTGGGTGTGAGGTTTTAGGGTGTTGGGGTTTAGGATTTTAGGCTTTTAGTTGAAATTCCTCAGTAAAATACTGCGAATCTCGATCTCATTGCAGCTTCCTTCCATAATTTCTCGGAATCTCCCCCAATAGACCCTATTTCTTTTAGTCTAGGAGAAGCATTTATCTTACTTGTGAGGTACAAAGTCTCGGGTTTTGGGCAAGGCCGGAACTGGGAAAGGCTGGAGCAGTAGCTGGTCGTCTGGGGATGATGCCAAATGCTGTCATACTTCCTCTTGATGAGAAACGCTCTCTTACACCAAATCCGTTTTTAATAGTGTGATTAACTCTCAAGTTATCAATTGTTTCTCCCTACTCCCCACTCCGCAGCTCTAGCGCTCGCTTCTCCCCACACCCCACTCTCCTATACCTTTTAAACAGGATTTAGTATTACCTCCTCTTGTCACTAATAATAAATCTGATAAGCTAATTATGTAACATATTTTTCAGTAAGCTTTACTGAATTTAAACCAGCCCTAGGGATTTTTAGTACAAAAGTTCTAGCTCCCTATCTTTGCTTGTAGCTCTCATGCCGTCTTAACCGATAATTTAGATGTGTAGTCAGCTTATTCACAGCAGCCAGAGGTAAAAAGGGTCAGAAAACACGAGCCGATTTATGAGATTGACTGCCGAATTTTTTCAGACTAGGACAGTACATTTGCGCTGAAAAATCTCCAAAAATTTTCCAGTGGGGAAGAGGGAAAATTGAGAACAAATGTATGAATCAAAAAGAAAAACTCGAATGATAGAAATTAAAAAATTTTTGGGATCGGATGGTTACACTGAAACCATAGACGGGCCGCTCCTAGCCTCGATCGCCAACTCTCCCTAAAACCGATTACCGAAATAACACGGGAGCATGAAAGCCATTCTCTTTTTAAGCAATGGATGAAATGCGAATCGACGGGTTTTAACCCGTCGTATCCTTTTCCTCTAATTTTAGACTATCAATCCAGTCTTCGATGAGTGCTGTTATGGTTTTGTCTTTCTGGGCAGCATATCAATATAGCTTATTTCTTCTGCGGTCAAAACGAATTGTTAATGATTTAGTCTTCATACATATATAATGAAGCTAAGACGTATTTAAACCGCTTATTCTTAGATTAGCCGAATCTCCCCCCCAACCCCCCAACTCCCCCGACATCGGGGGGGGTGTTGCCTCTTGCCTCGTCTCAACAAGCAATTTAAATTATGAACAGCTTAGTGCATTTATGTTAGTATAACATCAGGAGGTAAAAATACGATGTATAGATGCCAGCAAAATCTAATGAGCATGGATAAACATTTAAAGGCTATCCTTGAGTTCATTTGTGCTGAGTCTCATAAGCTGACTAACTGTGGAATTTATTATGCCCGTCAACTTTATTTCAAAACCCAGAAAATTATTGGCAAATTTGATTTAGAGAAAGAGTATAAAAACAACAAACACTATCAAGTTTTATCCTCTCAGGCAGCACAGCAAATACTTAGAAGTGTTGCTGAGTCATTTAAATCATTTAAAGAGCTAAACCAGAAATATAGAAAGGGAGAGTTAACAGATGAGCCTCATCTACCTAAATACATAAAAAAAGAAGGTCTGTTCCTTGTCACTTATCCCCAGCAAGCCCTAAAATGGGTTGATAATCAAATTAGAATCCCTTTAGGAAAAACTGTTAAGCAATGGTTTGGACTTGATAGCTTCTATTTGCCAATGACCTCCAATTTGAGGTTTCAAGAAATTAAGGAATTAAGAATACTGCCCAGAAATCATTGTTTTTATGTTGAGTTTGTTTATGGGAGTAAACCAGTCGAGATTGAGGTCAATCCCGATAATGTGCTAGGTTTAGAGCCAGGTTTAAACAATTGGCTAACAGGAGTTTCTAGTCTTGGTACTAGCTTTGTAATTGATGGAAGGCATCTTAAGTCTGTTAATCGTTGGTACAACAAACAGGTAGCTACTCTCAAAGAAGGAAAACCTCAAGGATTTTGGTCAACTCAACTCGCTAAAATCACAGAAAAGCGTAATCGACAAATAAGAGATGCTGTTAATAAAGCAGCTAGACTTGTTATTAATCACTGTCTTGAGCATCAAAGGAACAAAGACCAAAAGAGGGAAGGTAATTTAGGCAAAAAGAACCATCAATCTTTTGTTTCAATTCCGACAGCAAAACTCAAAGAACGCATTAGACAATTGTGTGAACAGTGTGGGATTAAGTTTATTGAAACAGAAGAAAGTTATACCTCAAAAGCTTCATTCTTAGACAATGACTCGCTACCTAAATTTGTTGAAAAACCCGAAGGGTGGCAACCATCAGGAAAGAGAACAAAAAGAGGATTGTATCGGACTGCTCAAAATCAGTATATTAATGCTGATGCTAATGGGGCAGCTAACATAATTCGGAAAGTAAGCACAACACTTAATTTTGATTTAAGTCGAGTGTCTAGGGGCGTTTTGACTCGTCCTCAGAAATTCAAGTGCTGGTCAGCTAAAAAGACGCGAAGTCCGCTGAGAATCCTCCGTCATTTATGGGTCGGAGAAGTCAAAAAAACTTTTATTATGGAGGACAACTACTCGTGCTATACCTTGCAGAAGTAAAAAAACAGACTAGAGGTTTTATCGGTGGTTACAAAACCGAATTGAAACTATTGGCCTGTCAGCATAATGATCAGACGTGGAGTGCCATACCGGGGGAAGATATCTTAACCTACGACGAAACTAACTCCCTGGGTGAAGGTGCGCTTCTCTTGGTAAATTTGAGCAATAATCGTCAACTGCAAGGAAACCCGGAATTAGCGGGAGCGGAGATGGTGCGGCAACTGCAAAAGATTTCCCGTTTGATGGAGCGCAGCAAGAAAGATCAAGAGAAAATCGAGCAGTGGAAACAATCCCTCACCTATCAAAGCGAGATTCTCAACCGCCAGAAAATGGAAATGGAGACAAGAATCGAGCAAATTGAACAAATAGAGGCAGAATTCGAGTATTTAGAGCGCAAAAGACAAGAACTGGAAACCCTAAAACAACAATTAAACGATCAACAGCGACACCTGGAAGAAGGACAAATAAATTGTAACTCCTACCCCAATCTTTCCCCAGAAAAACAACAATTTATTCGCTCTCTAGCGGAGCGTTTAGCTAATAATCATGATCGGGGCAATTCTCCCTCACAAATTATCCATTCCACTCTTGAATCTGTGCAGGAACAACAGACAATTTTAAATAGTTGTTGGCAGAGTTTAGAGGAGCAGAAAAAAGCTGTGGAAAATCGTCAGGTCACCAACGATGAAATGCTCGATTATCTCGAACAAAGAGCTAGGGAATTAGAGACGAGTCGCAATGCTTTGGAAACGGCTAAAATACAGTTACAAATACAAGAAACTGTTCTGAGTCAAAAACAGGAATTATTCGAGCGCCTTAACCTCACCCTACAAACCACTGATTCTACTCGACAAATGCTCCTTCGTCTCCTGCAAGGAGAAGAACTAGATTTTGATGGTAAAATCGATCTAGAAGCTCTTGAAAAAATGCCTTTAGAAGAATTGGAGAGCTTAGTTAAGAACTTACAAACAGACCTCAAGCGCTGGGAAATTTTTGTCAACGACGAAGAGGAAGAATTAACTCTCCAATGCCAAACCGTGGAAGAATTAGAAGCAAGAATGGCCACAATAGATGAATCCGAGCGAGCTAATTTAGAATCCGAATTAGCCGAGGAACAGGAAAAAAAAGGAATGCTGGCGGCAACTTTGGTCGGACAAAGACGTAATCTCCAGGAAAGGCAAGCTATTCGCTCTCAACATCTGAAAATTCTGCAACGGAGACAGGGGATTTTATCCCCAGAAGATGCCCAAAAATGTAGCTTTGAACCATTGTTAATTTTCTTGGAGGATAGTTATCAAAATAATCTCCAAGAAAGTCAACGTTTAGCAGCAGAAATCAAGGGACTACAAGAGGATTTACAAAAAAGCAGCGATAGTATTGACGGTCAATGGTCGGATTTAGAGCAAAAAACTCGTGAATTTGAAGAACAGGAGCGACAATGGCGCGATGCTAATCTGGTATTAGTGCGTTTAAAAACTCAGGTACAACAGTACGAAACTTTCCTGCAACCCGTGCAGGATCAACTCGATCAAATCCGTCAAAAACTAGAAACTATTTCCCAGTGGTTGATGCCTATGGAATCTAATGGTAGTGCCTATCATTACGCTATTAACAGTTAGGCTTAATTAGTGTTAGGGCTTCCTGAACAAATAATACAGGGCAATCTGGACATAGATTTCGCCGTTTTTGCCGTTAACGGAGGCAGGGGGCAGCAGGCCGTTTTTGTAACGGGGATTTATGCCCCGCTCCACCAACTTTTCGCCTTAAGGCGAGGTTTTAGACCCGATTTTTCCGATAACTTTTATAGCTTTTTATCTATGGATAAAATAATTTATAGCGTTTCCTGTTTGCAAGAGGTACATTATCGATGTTGAAAAGCTTAATCAGCAAAGGTTTAGCTGTGCCACACAGGTGTGAGAACCGCTATAGATCAATTTAACTCTAGGTTAGATGTGGTATAGACTAAGATTAGTAATTTATACTCAGATAGTTATGAGACAATCCGATCGAGAAATAATAATTTTAGCGGCTGTGGCATCCCTCTTAGCGGTGGTGGCGGAAGTGGCAATCGCTTTTTAGATAAAAAAAACTGATTTATGAGGTTAAAGTCCGGCACAATTGACAATCAATGCCGAGGAAAGATATCGATAAAATGCTTGTAACGGTGGCAGCAATTGCGATCGCCTCGATGAGCGAAATTAAAGCATGAATATTAGTGTAACCGGTCAGGTAAAAAGAATCGAAATAGGCACGGGAACTTGGGCATTAATTGCTGATAACGGTCAAACCTACGAATTAATGGAACCGCCTGCCGAATTAACCCAAAAAAAGGCAAAAGTGACAGTTATAGGTCAAATTCGCTCAGATGTGATGACTCTGGCCATGATCGGACCGGTTTTACAAGTGATCTCCTTTCAATCCTTGCCATGAAGCCGCAAAATACTGCTTAAAAACGGGCAAAAACTACTTTTTAAGCCCGTAATCTCGAAAAATTCCCGTAATTGTCCTTCAGCTATCCCAGAAAGAAAAATTGTCAAGAAGACCCTAAAGGTTGATTTTTTCGAGAATAATCTCGAAATTTTGAATAATAATACTACAATAGACAGCAACTTTGTCTTAGGAACATCGGAATCACCTAAACCGATCTATCGGATTGGTTTAACTCGTAGTTACCTAAGTTGGCGTGAGGAGAGGACTGAATGAATTTGCGCGATAATGCTTTAACGATTCTGCAAGAAACGAGTCGAACTTTTTATATTCCCATAAGTCGTTTACCGGATCGCCTGCTCGAGGCAGTAGCCTCAGCTTATCTCTGTATGAGGGCGATCGATGAAGTAGAAGACCATCCCGACCTAGATAACTTCAGTAAATCGCAGATATTAAGACAAATTAGCCTGAACTTACAAGCAGGTACTGAAAATTCCACCAAAGAGGACTTTGCTTTTGGCTTAGTCCATCGGGAGATTTTGCCGGAAGTAACCCTGAGAATTGGCGAATGGGCCCTGTTAGCACCGGATTCGATCGCCCCCCGGGTCTGGGATGCCACGGCGGCCATGGCCGATCGCATGGCCTACTGGGCTGGGAATAACTGGGATATTCGCACAGAAATAGAATTAGATCAATATACCTTTAGTGTGGCCGGTGCGGTGGGTTTATTGCTGTCTGACCTCTGGAATTGGTACGACGGCACTCAAACTAATCGCAGTTATGCCATCGGTTTTGGTCGGGGTTTACAAGCGGTTAATATTGCCCGCAACCATGGCGAGGATCTGCGCCGGGGGGTAAGTTTTCTGCCCCAGGGTTGGACAATTAGTGATATTCATAATTATGCCCGTCGTAATCTGAAATTAGCCGATTATTACACTCAATCGCTGCCTAATGGGCCGGCACTTGATTTTTGTAAGATTCCCCTCGCTTTAGCCCATGGCACTCTCGAAGTCCTAGCTTTAGGTAAGGAAAAACTCAGCCGCAGCGATGTCATCGCTTTGGTACAACAAATTACCCGTTAGAAGAAATCAAAATTAAAATTGCCCACGATCGCTCTTCCAAAGTCAGGAATCACAAGCGTGGGCAACAAACCGGTGGTGTTCAGTAACTTAGAACAAACCGAGAGTTAAAGATATATCGATGGGGAAAGTGGCACCAATACCTAACCAAATCGTGACCACAGTACCAAATAGGAAGATAGCGGTAGCGACGGGACGACGGAAAGGATTTTGGAATTTATTGACGCTTTCAATAAAGGGAACTAACATCAAGCCTAGGGGAACGCCGGCCATGCAAGCGATACCTAAGAGTTTGTTAGGAAGAATACGGAGAATTTGGAAAACGGGATAAAGATACCACTCTGGCAGAATTTCTAGGGGAGTAGCGAAAGGATCGGCAGGTTCACCGATCATGGTGGGATCCATAATCGCTAAACCGGTGCAGAGTCCGATCGTACCAAAGATAACCACCGGGAAGACATAGAGCAGATCGTTAGGCCAAGCGGGTTCACCGTAGTAGTTGTGACCCATCCCTTTAGCCAACTTAGCGCGCAGAGCGGGATCGCTGAGATCGGGCTTTTTTAATGTGGACATGGATAATGTCTCCTAAAAATGATTTCGGATCGACAGAGATACTTTTCTGAATTATAGAGGCCCAGAAATGCCTTGTTTACGGATCATCAAGAAATGTAGCAACATGAAGACCGCGATCGACCAGGGCAGTACAAAAGTATGTAAGCTGTAGAAACGGGTTAAAGTTGCTTGACCGACGCTTTCGCTACCGCGCATCAGGGTGACGAGTTGATCACCGACGACGGGAATAGCAGCAGGTACACCGGAAACAATTTTAACCGCCCAGTAACCCACCTGATCCCAGGGTAAGGAGTAACCGGTGACACCGAAGCTAACGGTGATTACGGCCAGGACAACCCCAGTTACCCAGGTTAATTCGCGAGGTTTTTTGAAGCCACCGGTCAGATAGACGCGGAAAACGTGCAGGATCATCATTAACACCATCATACTGGCAGACCAGCGATGGATAGAACGAATTAGCCAACCAAAGTTAACTTCGTTCATGATGTACTGTACGGAGGAGAGGGCCTCTGCTACGGTGGGTTTGTAGTAGAAGGTCATGGCGAAACCAGTGGCAAACTGGATCACGAAGCACACAAGGGTGATGCCACCCAGACAGTAGAAGATATTGACGTGAGGGGGAACGTATTTGGTGCTGATATCATCAGCGATCCCTTGAATTTCTAAGCGTTCCTCAAACCATTGATAGGCTTTGGAATCCGTTACTTGTTTGGTAAACATCGCGTAACCAGTAAGAAAAATGAAAGATTTAATGTGTGACCTTTAAAAAATGTAACACAGTTTTCAGGTCTAATTCTCGCTCCGGTCAGGTTTCTCCACCGGTGGGGATCAATTGGCGATCGCTAGACCCGAAAAACGTAACTTCCTAAAATTTCCCTTAAAATGTCTCCTAGACTACAAAAAATCGGGCCAATTGTCCGACACTGGGAATAGGTAAGGTTGACAGCTAGTTACTGATTTGCTCACATTGACCTACATACGCCACTATTTAGGCGAACGTTTGTGACCCTAAGAAAAGCTGTTGAGCTATGGGGATTACATCCCAATACATTAAGAGAATATGCCGATGAAGGGAAAATCAAAAGTATCAAAAACGAAGCAGGGCAACGATTGTACGATGTCCAGTCTTACGTCAATGGTGCAGCTAGAGCTTCCCTTGTTTGCTACTGCCGAGTCAGTTCAATCAAGCAACGAGATGACCTTGAGAGACAAGTCAGCTTTATGCGCGGATTCTATCCAGAGGCAGAAATCATCAAAGACATCGGTAGTGGGCTTAACTTCCAAAGAAAAGGACTTAGAGCCATACTGGACAGATTATTGTGGGGAAATAAACTCACAATTGTTATGTCCACACTGGACAGATTATGCCGATTTAGATTCGAGCTTATACAGTACATGGTCGAACAAAACGGTGGCAAAATCTTGGTTCTCGACCAAACTGTTCACAGTCCCGAATCAGAACTTACAGCAGACTTGTTATAAATACTTCACATCTTCTCTTGCCGAATGTCCGGACTCAGGAAGTACGCTCAAAAAATCAAAGAAAGTGCGGATTTATCCAACAACAGAACAGAAGAAACTGATGAAACACTGGTGGGGAGTATCTCGGTTTGTCTTCAACCAAACCATTAAATATCTACAGGAACCAGATAGAAAAGCTAATTGGAAGGCTATCAAGACCGGAATCATTAATGATTTACCAGAATGGGCTAAAGAAGTCCCCTACCAGATTAAATCAATAGCAGTCAAAGACGCTTGTGAAGCCGTTAAAAATGCTCAAAGAAAATATCAAAAAACTGGGGAAATCCAGAAAATAAAATTCCGTTCCCGTAAAGATAAACAGCAATCATGTTATATTCCTAAGTCAGCCATTTCAGAAAAAGGAATATATCACACAAAATTAGGGCAAATACGCTTCACCGAATCACTGCCCGACAATTTTGGGGATAGCCGATTAGTATCCAGAAATGGACAATACTATTTAGCTATTCCCCATGAGGTGCAACGATGCGAATCCGATAACCAAGGACGCATTGTCGCCCTAGACCCCGGTGTTAGAGATTTTCTGGCACTATTCTCGCCTAATAGTTTTGGCTCAATCGGGAGTCAGGATATAGGTAAAATCCAACGATTATGCTATCACCTTGATGATTTAATTTCTCGTTCTACCAAAGTTAATGCTAAAACCAGAAACCGTTATCGAAAAGCAGCTAATCGACTAAGAAATAAAATCAGGAATTTAGTAGATGAACTTCATCATCAAGTTGCTAGATTCCTAGTTGATAACTTTGATGTGATTCTTTTGCCTACTTTTGAAGTGTCAGAAATGGTTCTAAAAAATAGCAGGAAGATTCGCTCAAAATCTGTTAGACAGATGCTTAACTGGTCTCATTACCGATTTAAGCAATTTCTCAAGCATAAGGCTTTTGAGATGGGTAAATTAGTAATAGACTGCTGTGAAG
Organism: Microcystis flos-aquae FACHB-1344; assembly: GCF_014698375.1. Classification (NCBI taxonomy): domain Bacteria; kingdom Bacillati; phylum Cyanobacteriota; class Cyanophyceae; order Chroococcales; family Microcystaceae; genus Microcystis; species Microcystis flos-aquae. The sequence continues at coordinate 62,618 of NZ_JACJSW010000180.1, forward strand.
CCTATACGTCGAAAACAGTTAGCTGGACTGGTGAATTAATACATAACTTAGGTGGAAAAAAAGTCATTAAATCCAAGATTGATGGCAAGACGATGGATAGAGATATTAATGGCGCACGAGGAATTTTTCTTCGTGCTTTGGGAGATACCCCCTCTTTAAGAGACTCTCTTAGAGTGCATTGTTAATGTATGTTAGCAAAAAAGTATCGGTATGGAATGAGGTCAGCGTGCTATTAAATACCTACGATCCCGAAGGCTTCTACGACGAACTATTCTTAGATGATGGTCAACCTCGTCCCCACTCGTCCCCTTTAATCAAATGGTTGCAGAATCTGCCACCCCGAGAACTTCAACAACACCGGGAAACCGCTCAGTCGGCCCTGTTTGAATTGGGGGTGACTTTCAATGTCTATAGTGACAATCAAGGGGTGGAAAAAATCTTTCCTTTTGATATTATTCCCCGAATTGTCGCGGCTGAGGACTGGGATTATTTAGAAAGAGGACTGAAACAACGCATCAAAGCCCTCAATCTTTTTCTCTCCGATATCTATAATGACCAGTTAATCATTAAAGATGGCATTATTCCCTCCGAATTAATCGCCTCGGCGACGGGATTTCTGAAACCCTGTGTGGGACTGAAACCCGCCGGAGGTATCTGGTGTCACATCACGGGAACCGATTTAGTCCGCGATAAAGATGGTCAATGGTACGTTTTAGAGGATAATTTGCGGGTTCCTTCCGGTATTTCCTATGTCCTCGAAAATCGTCGGGTAATGAAAAGCACTTTCCCCGATATTTTCCAGACAATGAATGTTAAACCGGTGGATGATTATCCTTCCCATCTGTTGGAAACTCTCCTCAATTTAGCCCCACCCCAATTACCTAATCCCACCGTGGTGGTTTTAACCCCCGGAACCTATAATTCTGCCTACTTTGAACATTCTTTTATTGCCCAACAAATGGGGGTAGAATTAGTGGAAGGGCGTGATTTAGTCGTCTTTGATGGTTATCTACAAATGAAAACCACCAAGGGATTAAGACGGGTAGATGTGGTATATCGTCGCCTCGATGATGACTTTTTAGATCCGGCGGTTTTTCGTCCCGATTCGATGTTAGGTGTACCCGGGTTATTAAAAGTTTTCCAGGAAGGTCGCGTCGCTTTAGCTAATGCTCCTGGTACGGGAGTCGCCGATGATAAGGTTATTTATGCTTTTGTCCCCGATATGATTCGTTATTATCTGGGAGAAGAAGCGATTTTAAATAACGTTCCTACCTATCTTTGTTGGCGAGAAAAGGACTTAGATTATGTCTTAAATAATCTCGATAAGTTAGTTGTGAAAGCCGCTAATGAGTCGGGAGGTTATGGGATGTTAGTTGGTTCTCAAGCTACCCCCGAACAAAGGGCAGAATTCGCCCCACGCATTGCCGCTAATCCTCGCAATTATATCGCTCAACCAGTGTTAAGTCTTTCTAGGGTTCCCACTTTAATTGACACGGAAGTTGAAGGTCGTCATGTGGATTTACGTCCCTATATTCTCCATCGGGGTGATGAAATTTATGTGCATCCCGGTGGGTTAACTCGCGTGGCTTTGAAAAAGGGTTCTTTAGTGGTTAATTCTTCTCAAGGTGGTGGCAGTAAAGACACTTGGGTTTTAACCAAGTAATCAAGACAATAATCAAAATTTTGCTGGGTTACGGCCAAAATTAAATCATGAGTCGAGTGCATAAATTATTTTCGCCCAATCCACCCTAACCTTTTCACTTTTTCCTGGTTAATTATGCTTAGTAGAGTTGCCGATTCAATTTATTGGTTAAATCGCTATATTGAACGGGCAGAAAATGTCGCCCGGTTTATGGATGTTAACCTTAATTTAATGTTAGATGTACCTACCAGTGTTTTGCAACAGTGGGAACCTTTGGTTTTAACTACGGGAGATTTAGAACAATTCAAGAAACGTTACGGCACAGCCACCGCAGAAAATGTGATCAATTTCTTGACATTTGACACGGAATATAGTAGTTCAATTATCTCTTGTTTGCGCTGGGCGCGAGAAAATGCTCGGTCAGTTCGCGAGATTATTTCTTCGGAAATGTGGGAACAGGTTAATGGTTTTTTCTTGATGGTAAAAGATGCTTCCTCTTACCATCCTCAAACTACTTTACCGAACTTTTTTACCCAAGTTAAATTGGCTAGTCACCGTTTTGCAGGGGTGATGGATGCAACGATGACTCATAATGAAGGTTGGCATTTTGGCGTTATGGGAAGATTACAGGAACGCGCCGATAAAACCGCCAGAATTCTTGATGTTAAATACTATTATCTCTTACCTTCCGCTCAATGGGTAGGAACTTCTCTAGACCAAATTCAATGGATTGCTTTACTGCGGTCGGTGAGTGCCTACGAAATGTATCGTAAATGTCAACGACGGATTACTCCTAGTGACGTGGCCGAATTTTTAATTCTTAATCGAGAATTTCCTCGTTCAATTCACTTTTGTCTGCGGGAATTAGACCACTGTTTGCATCAAGTTACAGGGACTCCTGTAGGAACTTGGGGGAATTCGGTAGAAAGAAGTTTAGGGCGACTTTGTGCGGAAATGAGCTATCTAACTATCGAGGATATTATTGAAATGGGATTGCATGAATTCCTCGACCATATTCAAAAAAGAGTTAATGATGTGGGAATAAAAATGACAGAAACTTTCTTCGTTTTTAATCCTGAACTTGCCTCACCTCTGCCAGTAAATAACTTTCAATATCAATCCCAATTAACAACTTAATGCGTTATCACATTCGGCATCAAACTAACTATTTCTATAATCAACCCGTGATTTTATCACCCCATCTGCTGCGCTTGCGACCAAAATCCGATGGTGGGCAAACTTTGCGAGAGTTCACACTCAAAATTAACCCGGAACCTTTAACGATAACTAATATTATCGACCTCGATGGCAATTCTTGTTTACAAATTTGGTTTAATCAACCGACGGAAGAATTATTGATTGATGTGGTCAGTGAAGTGGAAACCCATGGGGTTAATCCTTTTCAGTATTTGTTGGAACCTTGGGCGACCTGTTTACCCTTTGATTATCCCATTTCCCTCCACAGCCAATTACAACCCTACAGACAATTTTATGGGTTAGCTAATGACCCTGATATGGCAGCATTAGCCCAAGAAATTATGCAGGAAACCGAAGGACAAGTGCTATCTTTTCTATTTAATCTCAATGACAAAATTTACCGAAATTGTCAGCAAATTATTCGTCTTACTGGGGAACCCTACCTACCCGGAAACACTTGGAAAAATAAGCAGGGTTCCTGTCGCGATTTGGTGGTTTTATTTATGGATGTGTGTCGCTGTGTGGGATTAGCTTCCCGTTTTGTCAGTGGCTATCAAGAAGGAGATTTAGACCAAGGAGAAAGACATTTACACGCTTGGGTAGAGGTGTATTTGCCGGGGGGCGGCTGGAAAGGTTATGATCCTAGCCATGGATTAGCGGTGAGTGACCGTCATATAAGCCTCGTTTCTAGTCCAATTCCCCGTTATTGCGCGCCGGTAGAGGGAAATGCTCGACCGGTTAATCTCGGTCATCAAGTGATAGAATCTCAGCTATCATCGACAATTTCCATCGATTTGTTATCTTGAGGATGATTCTTTATGGCTAAAGGATTTGGCACAGCAACAAAAGGACATTTAGGCTATGTTTTATTGTTGTGTCCTACTGCTAATGCCTATGCGGCTAATCATAGTTTAGATGGGGAGGGAGAGGAGTTTATTGGGGTTACTAATATGTTAGAAATGGCGCAAGTTTGGACTAAAAAAAATGCGGCGCGTGAGGCGATAATCAAATATGCAGATTTTTTGATCCAACAGTTAGAAGAAACTCCCCAAGTAAATATTCAGATTAGAAGTTTAAAGCGTTTAGCCAACGGCAAGTTGGTTACGGAAGTGTTAGAGGAGTTAACTTTTGAACAAAATTCGGCTTCTTCTAGATAGAGTTTGCGGCAAAAAGTTTTTCGTGGCGGCAGGGTGTCGGGTATCGAGCAGGACTCTATCGTTCATAGAGATCCTCCCTTCGCCAATCCCTTTTACCCGGTTGTGATGGGCGGTTTTCGAGACCGGCGATAAAGGCCTTTTCTCGCTCCCAAGCACTCAAGTTCGGGGTAGGAGATTTGACGGAAATTATGTGTTGGTCGATCGCCTGTCGGATGATCTCGGCCTCACTCAGTCCCGTCTGTCGGGCCTTCTCTTTCAGTAAATTATTCTGCTCGGCTTCGATATAAATTTGCTTGCGGATTTTGCTGACCATAGCTGGTTTAAGTATATACATTACATTATACATTACTATAACCGTCGTGAATCGTAATCGCCAGTTTTTCTATATATCTGAACTTCCCCACATACATATCTACTACAATAGCCGAAAAACCCTATCTATCAATGGATACACCCATTAACCTTTCTTAATCTACTAAGTAATTTTCTATGGAGAGTTAAATTATGTCGTCAACTGCCTACGAAACTGATTATAATCAATGGCTAAAAGAGACGGTAAAACAGTTACGAGAGCGCAATTTTGAGCAGGTAGATTGGGATAATTTAATTGAAGAAATCGAGAGTATGGGAAAAAGTGATAGACGAGCTTTAATGAGTCTGTTAACCCGTCTTATCGAACAGCTTTTAAAGCTGGCTTATTGGCAAGAAGAAAAAAAACGGTCAGGTAATCATTGGGCGGCAGCAATAGTCAATTTTCGCGCCCAAATTCAGCATCGTTTAGAAGATAGTCCCAGCTTACGGCCAGAATTAGCAGCTATGTATGATAAAGTTTATCCAGTGGCGATTAAATCGGTTTCTCAGCTTTTTTCCCTCAATTCAGACGCTCATATATCCCTCGAACAAACATTAGATGATAATTGGTTTCCCCCGGCTGAAAAATAGTTCTTAATTAGGAGTAATACTAAAGCTGAATAAATGTGAAATATAAACGAGATAAGGGTTTTAGTGTCCTGTTTCGCTCCCACAGGTGCAAGATTTTGAGAGAATCGTGGTTCAAAACCTTGGGTCTTCATCGGCCCGCGTCCTGTAGGGGCGAAGCATTCGGGCAATAACCTATCGCTGAAACCGTAGATTCTCTATCCGAATGCTTCGCCCGTACTTTTTGCCGCAAATCCTAATCAGTTTTTAATAACCAGATTTAGTGTAATTTGGATAGTCAACAGCTTACCCACGACTATAAAATTAACATCCATCTTGCGGGGGTATTACCCTTGTTAATACCCCCTATTTTTGGTCTGGTATAGTGTTAAGCTTCTCCTGTGATTGATAAACCCTCTACCCAAACGTAGGGACAAACACCACTGGGAGTAATAACTGCTTCCGGTTCCAGATAAACAATCGATTTCAGCAGTGTTAAAATATCCCCGGCTACGGTAGCGGAATCGATGCTAACGCGCTCATTTTTGTTCACTAACCAACCATCAAAGGGCAAAGAGAAGGAACCTTGTAGAGAATTAACTCCCGCATGAAGTGCCTGTAAACTATCAATTAACACCACATTTTCTGCTGTTTCCAAAGAATAGCTTTTTGGTTGATTAGCACTAGCAAAAACGTGATAAAAATGGGGACTAACCGTTACTTTTGACCCAATGTTACCGTTGCCAGTCGGTTCTGTATTCATCCGTTTAGCGGTAATCGTGCTATGGAGAAAATTCCTCAAAATCCCCTCTTTAATTAATTCCACACGACGGGTGGGAGTGCCTTCACTATCAAAAGTTTCTGCGGCAACATTAGCTGGATGGAGGGAATCATCGCACAAATTTAAGGCAGTAGCGGCGATTTGTGTTCCTAGGGATTCAGGAGTAGAAAGACTCTGTTTATCAAGGACATTTTGGGCATTAAACAGATTAGAAAATGCTCCTATGAGACTCAAAAAGGCGCGGGGGGCAAAAACCACTAAATATTTACCCGTGGTAATCGGTTGATAGTCCAGATGGCTAACAGTTTTGGTAATCGCTTCCTCGATGCAACCATCGATATCTAATTTTTCCAGGCCCGGACTCACCCGAAAAGCACCGGCGCTACGGGGTTTTTTGCCTTCCTGTTCGGTTTTGGTGTATAAATACACACTGGCATAACTACGCGCTTCCTGACGCATTGCCCCGTCGCTATTGAGATAAAAACGTCTGACCTGCTGTTGTCCCAAACCATTATAGGGAACACTGGCAATAGCCGGATGGGCCGCTAGTAGGGATTTTTCGGCGGCTAATAACTTATCGACGAGAGTGGATACAGCTGCTTGATTATACATTTCGCTGGCCACTTCTGTGGTAGGTGCAGTGGCGGCAGGACTAAAATCGGGGACATTTTCCTTAACACCAAAAAAGCTGGCTTCTTGGGCGGTTTTCAGGGCTAATTGCAGTCCCACCGGGTCCACATCGGTGGTAGAGGTGACACCGACTTGATTATCCCGATTCCAGACGCGAACGATAACGCTGGAACGATTGGAAGCTTGTACCTGTTTGGGTTCCCCTTGAAACACATCCACATCGGTTTCATCCACAGAGGAACCATAGATGTCGTATTTAGCAATTCCTAAAGCTTGGGCGCTAGAATTAGCGATTTGGGCGATATCTTCAACTTTTGGCATAGATTTTTTTTGGTGTTGGACGATAGTGATAGGGAAGTGGGGGAATGGGGGAATGGGGAAATTTCAAATAAAATCCCAACATTCAACATCTTCTAACTGATAACTGAAGAGAGATTGGGCCAAGTGGTGACAATAAAGACGATAACGGCGGCCGTGGCCAGCATAGCTTTGGCAACGTGACCGATAACCGTGCCGACGACGATACCGACACAGACTTTTAGGGATTGTTGCAAACGGGGGGTTAATTCCAAATCGCGACGATAGGCGTATTCTCCGACAAAAGCCCCGACCACAGGACCGACAAATAAGCCGATAATTGGGCCGCCAATGGGTAAAGCCGGTAAAAGCCCGAATATTCCCGCTAATAAACCCACTACTAGCCCGATTTGACTCCAATTGCTCGCCCCAACTTTTTGGGCGCCGAGATAACTAGCGAGGAATTCCACCCCCAGACTGAGGAGAAGGATAACAAAGGCCACGGCTAAAGCGACCCCCATCCCCGCGAATTTGGTGACAAAACCCCACACCAGCATGGCGATTAAAATCAAACTCATGCCGGGGACAGCGGGCAGCAGTTCGCCAATTATCCCCACTATCATGATGGCAATGAGGAAATAGTAGAGAATTACTAAAGTCATGATTAACGACCGCCAACGGTAATAGAATCGACTTTTAAATGGGGTTGACCAACGGTGACATAAACGCTACCACTGACGGAACCGCAAAAACCCGCCGCTAGTCCTAAATCTTGGGAACACATAGAGATTTTATTCATAATCTCCTTGGCTGAACCGATTAAAGTCGCGCCTTTCAGGGGTTTAGTCAGGTTGCCATTTTCGATAAGATAGGCCTCCTCGACGGCGAAATTAAATTCCCCGGTCGCCCCCACACTACCGCCGCCCATTTTTTTGCAATAAATGCCTTTATCGATGGAATTAAAGAGATTATCGAGGGTATATTCCCCAGGTGCGATGTAGGTATTCCGCATCCGACTAGCGGCCGCATAGGTGTAGTTTTGACGGCGACCGCTACCTGTGCGCGGATGACCGGTTTTAATTGAACCGGTGCGATCGGCAATGAAGTTTTTTAGGATACCATTTTCAATTAGGAGAGTACGCTGGGCCGGCATTCCCTCATCGTCCATATCGATAGTACCGAAAGCTTTATCGGATAATCCTTCGTCCCAAGCCGTCAGGTTTTCGTGGGCGATTTTTTCGCCTTTTTTATCGAGAAAGGGCGTGGTTTTTTGCTCAATTTGCGTAGTTTCTAGCAAATGGCCGCAGGCTTCGTGGAAGATAACACCGCCAAATTCATTGGCCATGACGATGGGATAACTGCCGGATTCTACATAGTCAGCGTAAAGCATTTTACCCGCCGATTCGGCCACTTCTGCCGCCGATTCCTCGGCATTCCACGTCCGCAGAAAATCGGGATTACTGGTACTACCCACCCGTTTACCAATGCTAGAACGATTGGTCCCATCGGCACAGAGGAGATTATAGCCCACGGATTGGGTGAGGCGAATATCCCGGGCAAAAGTGCCATCACTAGCGGCAACTAAAATTTCTTGCCAATCGCGAAAATAAGCGGCGCGACGAGATTGGACGTGAGAGGCTTTCTGATTGAGTTGAACGTTAGCAGTTAGGAGAATATCACCCATTTCTCGCAAAGAACTGCAATTATTCAGCCAAATATCTTTGTTTTTGACCGTGGCATAATCCCGGAACATTTCCAGATTGATTTCGGGAATATACGCGTTAGGACTGGGTAGGTTTAAACCGAGAATCGATAAACCTTTTTCTAGGGCATTTTTTAAGCCTTGGAAGCTTAAATCGTTGGTACTGACATAACAATCGGCTTTACCGCGAAAAAGGCGGATTCCTGCCCCTGTAGATAGTTTCGGTGAGAGACTGGTGATGGTGTCATCTTCGGCTAAACAACTGATATAGTTGACTCTTTCCAGGAAAAATTCGATAAAAGTCGCCCCGGCAGCCCGTCCCAGTCCCAGAAGAGTGGACAAAGGAGCCGCCCAAGAGCTATCAAAGCGCTCCAGACTAGGATTATATTTCAGGGTGGGGAGTTCTTTGGAGATGAGTAGAGTGGGTGACATAAAGCTGGTTTATCAGTTAATCTGCTGGTTTCTAGTCTAACAGTTCTCAGTTTTTTCCGTATTGGGGTGGGTTAGCGCCGCCCAACCCAGCTAAATTTTTCTCCTTCATATCTCTTAATAAAAACCTTGATTCGATCGCTCATCGCCCCCAAGATTAAATAAAGAGCGACTCAGGATCAAAATAATGGCCACAGCGACACAATTCTTAAACATTTCTGACTTGACAAAAGATGATTATTGTGTATTCGGTTTAGCGATTTGTTTTCTCAAACAGGAGGGAGAATTAGAAAAAGTGGCGGTGTTAGAACCGATTCCCTCGGCAGCCCTAGAGGCAATTGTCAAAGGAATTCCCACTTCCTACGAATTTGCCCGCGCCATGAGTTTAGGAGAGGTTTTTCAGGACGATAATCCTCAAATACCCAGTAATTTCCCCGATAATGCCCAATTATGCGAGAATTTTGTCGAAAGGGCGATTGCAGCCACTCGCACCTATAAAAATCAACCCCACCTGCAAGGGTTAATCCCCTTGGGCAGCCAAAAAGACGATTTAAACTTTTCCCTAGAGAAAAAACGCATCTTGAATGCTGTTCATGTGGTACGGACGGAGGATAACGTCAAACAACATTCTCACACCCATAAGGTTTTGTAATCAAGGTGAGTTCGGATTAGGGAAATTTGGCAGTTTTCCCTGATTCCGAACTCAGATTATAGCAGTTATCTTAAGGGTGAAGTGCAAAGTTGTGATTTTGAGGAGTCGGTCGTCAGGAGATTATTTTTATTTATTCTCCCCACTTCATAATTGATAATTAGCAGAAATTATTAAGGCAATGCTACACATAAATTTTTGCTGACTGAATAAATATCTTCAAACAAATAATCCCATTGATGTTCTAGGTGTCTAGCAATGTGGTAAGCAAGCAAAGGTGGGACAGCATTACCAATTAATTTGTAACCATCCGTAGCCGAAAGTGAATATTTTTCATCTCCCTTATTTTGTGGACGCACAAATTGAAAATCATCGGGAAAAGTCTGTATTCTCGCACATTCCCGCACAGTTAAACGTCTCATTTTTAACCCTGCTTCTAACTCATTAATTATTTTTCCTCCTAATTCTAAAGATAATCTCCTAAATTCAATATTGCCGTGATGTTCCGAGCGAATAGTCGGACCTAAACCCTGTAAATTAACCTCGATTTGTCCCTGAGTTTTACCATAATGTTTAGCTTTTGAATAACTTTTTTGTGAGAGGTCAAATAACTCATCTTCTGGTTCAGCTAAACCTGATAATATCTGACCCACTGTACTGTAAGTTTTAAGAGGATATATTGACTCAAACAGATTTAATTGATGCTTAATAACTTTATGGGTTGGATGCGGAAAAATATCATTATTTTCTAGATGTCCTATCGCTGTCGCTTTTAAATAGGTTTTATTTAAACCGATAAAGAGAATTCTTTCCCTAGTTTGGGGAATTCCATAATCGGGAGCAAAGAGAAGTTTAGGGATAACTATATATCCATCTTTACCAATGGCACTAAAATCATCTTCAATTATATCTTTAACATTGGACAAAGAGATTAAACCTTTGACATTTTCAGCAATAAAAACTTTAGGTAAGGTTAATTCAATAACTCTTTTCATCCAATAATAGAGTTTCCCGCGATTATCCCGAAAACTATCCTCACTCTCGTCTAGTAGTTTACCCGTGTGACTTTTGTGAGAATTAAACCCTTTTCTTTTTCCTGAAACACTAAAATCTTGACAGGGAAAACCTCCCGTTACTACATCGATATTACTGGGAAAGTGAAACTCTCCTTTTTCTGCTTGTTTGACTAAATCTACAATACTCCCCAAGTGAAATACATTCTTTTTACCCCTTTTTTCAAAGTAGGGAATCCAAGCATTATGGGCAGCCTTAGTTATATCATTAGCAAAGACAGTTTCAAAAGTAGTGCGCGGTAGTTTTAGCCATGGTTCCCGTCTTTCTACTATCCAATCTCGATGAATATTTTCATTAACACAGTCTTGGTGTACCCAAAAACCTCCCTCTAATCCTAAGTCCATTCCCCCGCAGCCAGAAAATAGGGATAAAACTCGCTTTTGTTGCCTATTCATCACTATTGATTAAATGAGTAATTTAATAATATCATACTGATAATCAATTCGATCGAAAGGGATTAATTAAAGTTAGTTGATTGGATATTATTAACCCATCCTGCATATCTTCAGAGTAAAGAAGACTAGCATCGGATGCTAAGGCACTAGCTACAATTAAACTATCCCAAAAAGAAAAACTGTATTGAGTGCGGAGTTCAGAGGCTCTTAAAATAATATTGCGATCAAGTTGAATAACAACACATCCATCGTAAATTTCTTGAATAATTTCTCTAATTTGAACTTCACTTATTTTTGCTTTTTTGGACAGCGCAAACTTCATTAATAATTTGCGTACTGATTAAGATATTTTCCCTGCTAGTTAAAGCGTTCGCTAGATTGCGTTTTCGCATTTCTTCAGCATCGTTACACTCTGGGTCTATTAAAAGACGGTATAGCCAGATATTAGAATCACAAAAACAAAGAGAATTGATCATAATTATAGCTGATGAATTTCTTCCCGATTTAATTGACGAATACCTTTAACAGCAACGGAATTTTGAGTTAATTGGGCAATGATTCCAGTGGTTGATACTTTTTTATTTTGTTTGATCACAATAACTTGAACTTCGCTGTCTTCCCTAAAGTCCTGTTGGTATTCTTCGGGAATTTCGATAATACCTTGTTTGATTTTGGCTTTAAATTCCACTGCATTTAACATATTGTTGCTCTCGAGGGACTGTCTATTAAGATTAATTATAACAAATCCTGGTTAATCCCAACATTTCCTTCGGCTCAAAGGTCTGCGGATTGGCATTGAAACTATTCTTTATCAATAGATTTATTGCGCTGGTACTCCCGAAGAAATCCCTAAGATTTATCCTTCCCTGAGTTGAGAACAAGTTTAGGCGACAATTTTATCTTATCTCCACAACCAAGCATAAGTTAAGCAATACATAGCTGATGGGTGAGAATGGGGTCAAAAAATGCGTGAGTAACCAAAACAAAATCCTTCGACTGTCGTACAGAAATTAATGAAAATTAAAGCGGAAAGACAAGCAAAAAGGCAAAGTTTATGATGTTGCAATATCTGATGGATGACAATATTGACCCATTTTATGTTAAGCAATTACGGAGAAAAAATAGAGATTTAGTGGTTTGGGCAATCGGAGAACCCAATGCACCAGAAAAGGAAACATTAGACCCAGAAATTCTGACCTGGTGTGAGATAAATAATTTTATTCTTAATACAGGTATGAGTATCAGGATAAAAACTAATCAAATCTAAACTAGGCTAATATTCTGGGATATTTCTAGACCATAATAGCCAGAAATTACTGTAATTTGATGGGCGGAGTCGGACTCGAACCGACATGAGGGGCTGCCTCGCCACATTTTGAGTGTGGTGCGTCTACCAATTTCGCCATTCGCCCTTGGCATTAGCTTTATCATTATAACCCATTTTTGGACTCTTTAACAAATTGTGATAATCGGGGGAACTAGCCCAACGATCGATTTCTCGCGCGCGCAGGACGGGGAGGGGATGGGTTAACTGTTGGGTTTGCAAACCCTTTAACATTTCGCCCATTTCCGAGGCGCTGACGGCATCGTAGGACTTGGCCTGATCGATAAAAGCCTCTAAATTTAGTAAAGGTGCGAGACTGGGGGAACCTCCGGCTAACTTCATTAACACCGACATGACGATTTTTGGGTCTTGAACTGCCAATAAAGCCGCTCGATCGCAGCTAAACTCGGCGCAGCGCACCCAGGCTAACATTCTCTCCTGTAGGGATCGTGCTAACATTGTCCCCCAATTGGGCAGTAATCCCGCCGCTAGGACCATAATATTGGCTAAAGTCAGATAAACGCCGTGTTCACATTTGAGATGACCTAATTCGTGGGCCATTACCGCTTGAATTTCCGCGGGAGTCAGCATTTCGATTAGGGAAGTGTGCATCACCATAAACGGTTTTTTGCCGCGCATGGCGAAGGTATAGGCGTTAGGAACGGGGTTTTGTTGAATGTATAATTGAGGTGGTTCTAAGTCGAGAATTCGGCAAGCTTCTAGGAGTAGATTATGCAGGTCGGGTAATTGTTTTTCTCCCACCAAAACACTAGCAGCAATATTATTTAAGTAAAAGAATTCCTCAGCGACGGAACCTAATAAACTTCTCACGGCTATATCTAACCCAGGCAATTGTTTGAGGGAATTAGTTGCCTCTAGGTCGATGGGATGCCGAAAATCATTGGCTTTTAAGCCGAGTAATAACTGTTTTGATAATTCCATATTCTTATTCATTTAACCAAGCTTTGACGCGTTCTAAACTTTTCCAATCGGGTTTTCTAGCCAAACCATCGGCGATATTTTCATCCACTTCTTGGCGAACCTCTTTGTTTAAACTAACTAATTGTTGCACCAGTTCGATATGTTCCCTAACTCCGGCGGTTTTGGTTTCTAACATAGCCAAAACCAAATTGATCCGGTTTTGGGGGGAAACTTTATCGAGTTTAACGGCTTTTTGGGCGGCTTTTAGGGCTAATTCCGGTTTATCGGTGAGCATATATAACCAAGCTAAACAGGACCAAACGGCGGCATTTTTCGGAGTGCGATCGCTTAATTGTTTAAATTCCGGCAATAAACTGGCGGCACTTTCTCCCTGTTGGTAGCGTTCTAAACCTTGTTCGAGGGTAAAATTGGCGGTTTCTGTCATTTTCAGCTAGGGGGTTAATCAAGGAGCAAATTTAACGGTTATCGCTGTATTACACGGGGTTAATACAATTCACCTTTATCTAGTATTCTAGCAAAATTTGTCCCCTTGTCAGCAAAATTTTAAAAGACGATGCCGCGTTCTCGCCAGATCATCAATAGGCCACTCATCGAAACGAATAACATCACTGCTTGTTTAAATTGTTGGGGACTCATTCTTTCTAAAACTTTTTGTCCTAACCAATTGCCCGGCCAGGCCGCTAATCCTAATAATAAACCGTAACCGAGAAAGGGCAGATGTAAAACTCCAAAGGCTGCGTAGGCGATTAATTTGGCCACATGAACTACTACCATGTGAACGGATTTCGTTGCCACCATTGGTTCTTTAACTAGCCCATAGTTGATATAAAACAGGTTCATCATCGGGCCGGTACTACCGACTAATCCTGAGAGGAAAGCGTAGATAAATCCCGAGGGCATAAAATACCAAGTTTTAATCTCAAAAAAAGGATTTTCTTCTTGGGGAAATAATTGTTTAAGCGAGGAGAAAACCAGAAAAATTCCCAAAACTAGCGGCAACCATTTGAATTGTAAATGGGCAAAGACAAAAGCGCCGAGGGTAGATCCCATAATTGCCCCGGGTAGATACCACACCGTCGAGGGCCAGTCAATGGCGCGCCAATACATTCCCATGCGTTGGACGTTACCGAGTAGCATCCCCGTGGTTAAAACTGGAGGAATGACGGCAGCATCGAGAAACCAACCTAAAACGGGGAGTAGAATCAGGGGGCTGCCCCCACCAGCAAGGCTACTAAAAAACCAAGCTAGACTACCTGCCAACATCAAGGTAACAATGATCATCGAGTTGTAAAGTTAAGTTAAAAAGAGCTACTTAATCTATTATGATATCCTCTTTGGGGTCTTCATCGGTATAATGCCATTCCACATTGGGCATAGCCTCGAAAGCTTGCCGGACGTAATCCTCCCAGAGTTTCCGCATTTTGGCTAGGTAGGGGTCTCCTAGGCGCAATTGTAACTTATGACGTAGGCTTAGGCTATTCGCTTCATACATACTCAAATAGATAGGCGGTCCAACGGAAATATTCGATTTCATGGTCGAATCGATGGAAAGTAAGGCACATTTAGCCATTTCCTCTAGGGGTGTATCATAGGTAATAGTGCGATCAAGAATCGGTTTACCGTATTTAGTTTCACCTATCTGTAAAAAGGGCGTTTCTTTGGTGGCTTGAATATGATTTCCCTGGGGATAAATCAGGAATAATTGCGGTTCTTCTCCTTTAATTTGTCCCCCAAGAATAAAGTTACATTGAAAATCAATATTATCTTGTTCTAGCCAAGTTCTTTCCCTAGCTTGTACTTGACGACTTTTATCACCGATATAGTGGGCGATATCGTAGAGATGAGTCAGAGAATGGAGATTTTTATCCTCTTGATTGTGCAGATCTCTTTTTAGTTCGTGAATCACTCCTTGGCTAATCGATAAATTGCCCGATGTACAGACCATAATTACTCTTTCTCCCGATACCGAAAAGTCAAATAATTTCCGATAGGCCGAGATATAATCGACTCCCGCATTCGTGCGAGAATCCGCCCCCATAACAATGCCAAAACGATTGATAATTCCTAAACAGTAAGTCATTTTCAGTAATCAGTAAACAGTAATCAGTAAACAGTAAACAGTAATTAGTAATCAGTAAAAAGTAATTAGTAATCAGTAAACAGTAAACAGTAAACAGTAAACAGTAAACAGTAAACAGTAATTAGTGAAGAGTGAAGAGTGAAGAGTGAAGAGTGAGCGGTGAATAATATCATTTAAAGCTTAAAACTTAAAACTTAAAACTTTAATCTGATAACTAATCACTGATAACTGATAACTGAATTAAGCCATAACCATACCACCATCGACGTTAAAGACTTGACCGGTGATATAAATAGCGGCGGGATCGGCGGCTAAAAAACGCACCATTCCGGCGACTTCTTCCGGTTTTCCATAACGGGAGAGGGGAATATATTTGAGAATTTCATCTGCTTTGAGGTCATGAGTCATATCGGTTTCAATAAAGCCGGGGGCCACGGCATTAACAGTGATGCCTCGACTGGCAAATTCTTTGGCTAAAGTTTTCGTTAAACCGATAACACCGGCTTTAGCAGCGCTGTAATTAGATTGACCCGGATTACCCATCAAACCGGATACAGAAGTGATGTTAATTATGCGGCCGCTTTTCTGTTTTAACATCAATTTACTGACGGCGCGAGTGCAGAGAAAAACTCCGGTTAAATTGAGATCGATGACCGCTTGCCAGTCTTCTAATTTCATTCTTAACATCAGGGTATCCCGGGTAATACCGGCATTATTAACTAAGACATCAATATGACCGAATTTTTCCTTGGTACTGTCCACTAAATTATCCACTTCTTCGCTTTTAGCCACATCTGCTTGTAGAGCGATTGCCTTTCCCCCGGCCGCGGTAATTTCTTCGACAACGGCATCGGCAGCACTGCTAGATTTAGCATAGTTCACCACTACAGTAGCACCCTGGCTGGCTAATTCTAAGGCGATCGCTTTACCGATCCCTCGCGAGGCCCCGGTTACTATGGCTACTTTGTCTTGTAAATGCTGGCATTCTGCGGGTAATAGTTTCATAATTTTCTGCATTCCCCAAATAATCGTCAAATCTCAAGAGAAAACTCTGTACTGATAACTTTGCTCAAAACACTTCATTATCTCACAAGCGGGTTAATCTGACCGCAGAAATCCTCAATGGGGATCGCTCTGTCCCCACTTTCCTGTATAGTATCAGGGAGAATTGGCCGCCACTAATTGATCGAGTTGCTGCTGCATCAAATAACAGACTTTCTCATAACATTCCCGTACATAACGGCGGTCCCGGGCCGCTTTTTTGCCGTAACGTTCAAAAATAATTGGGGGACAAACCCGGGTATGTATCGGTACGGGTAAGGGAATATTCGGCAAGGGACCGATAGCTAGTCCCCAGGGTAAACCGAAATAGATGGGACAGGTCCCAGGGTCAATACCGAAAGGCCAAGGCATACCCTTTTTATGCAATTCTTTTAATTGAGGATAAATATCTTCGAGGACAAACAGAGTCGAGTGAGCGCCGTGGGAAATGGCGGGAATAATCGGCACTTCGTACTGTAAAGCTAGTTTAACAAAAGCTTGATTACCGGCAAAATAAATTTTATTTCTTAAACTGTGGGGACGGAAAACATCCGCAGCACCTCCTGGATAAATGAGGACACTAGCGCCACTATCCAAAGCGGCGATCGCCATTTTCGGATGGGCATGAACGGCCCCCATTTGGGCTGCTAGACTAGCTTGGGATGGAAAAAATCGCCAGACTCGCGAATCCATCAAACCATAGACTAAGCGATCGCTGCCAAAGCGTTGAAACCAATCATACATCATCATAAACATATCGGGAGCCGCTAAACCGCCGTTATGGGAGCCGATGAATAATACTTGTCCTGAGGGGGGAATATTTTCCCAACCATCGGTTTTAACGCGAAAATAATGGTGATAAAACCAATCCAGAAGGGGGACAAATTTTTCGATCACTTGCGGATCCCGATCCTCTAATGACCAACCGGTGAGGGTATCAACAGGGGCCTTAGCCGCTTCTAGGGATAATTCGGCAAAAGTCGCCGTAGATGAGACAAAAGAACTAAAAATCTGCATTGATGCCCAGTGGATAATTTAAGCGCATCTTATTATCGCAAATTTCAGTTAAAAAACCCATCGTTTGAGAACGGCTTTCCTTGATAATTTTATCATCTTTAACGTCTAATCTTCACAGTTGAACCAATTTTTATTTAATAACTGCTCTAAACTGTAAGGACATCCTCGGGGAAAATCGCCAGAAAAACCAGTTTTTTCTTGAACATAATCGAAAGCATCCTGATAGATTATCGGTAATTCCTCAGCTAAATAATTCTGTAAATTCGTCGTTAAACATTTTCTTAATTGCGTGCGAAAACTGATAATTTCCGCTCGCCAATGATTCCGATTTATTTCTGCTTCTGTTGTCCAATATTGTAAAATTAATAAATGCCTGATCACTTGTTCAAGTAAGCTACTGACTCGGTTTTTATCTCTTTTACTCAAGCTTTCTAATTCCTCAATTAAATGGATTACATCTAATTCATCTAAGCGATTTTCCTTGAGGATTTTTATTGTTTCCTCTAACCAAAGATGTTGATCAATTTCGTAAAGTAGGGGCAGGGTTTCTCCTCCCTCTACTTGCCAGGGATTCTGATTTAAAGTTTTCATTTCGTTGTTGGCGGTTTTTAATAGGAGATAAGTACCTCATATATATATTAAGCCACTTTCTCCTAATTTTGATAATGACACGGGAAAAATTACCGCCCATCCTTACAGTGCGATGCCGAAGACACTGCGTAGCAGTACGCCGATCTTGTAGGGTGCGTTAACGTAGTGTAACGCACGTCTTTACTGACTCAAGCCAATTTTGTAGGGTGCGTTAACGTAGTGTAACGCACGTCTTTACTGACTCAAGCTAT
>NZ_JACJSW010000181.1:0-29464 GCF_014698375.1 Microcystis flos-aquae FACHB-1344
ATAAAGGGCTTTCAGACTATCGGTTAGTTGAATCAGGGATGCTGGTTTCATGCGAGTTCCTCACTCTGAGGATTTTCCCATTATTATAGGATCAATCATTCTCTGTAATTCTCTTAGTATTAGATTTAGCCAGTCGTCGTCTCTCCTATAAAAACAAAAATATTGAGTTGACGATGAAGGAATTTGAACTGCTGCGCTACCTCATGATTCACCCCAAAGAAGTATTATCGAGGGATCAAATTCTCGAAAATGTCTGGGGAGACGAATTTCAAGGAGAATCAAACGTTATTGAGGTGTATATTCGCTATTTACGCCTGAAGATGGAGGCGGGTGGTCAAAAACGCCTCATTCATACCGTGCGTGGTGTGGGCTACGTTTTACGGGAATCTTAACAGGAGTTAGGAGTCAGGAGACAGTATTCAGGAGTCAGGAGATTATTTTTATTTATTCTCCCCACACCCTACACCCTACACCCCACACCCTACACCCCACACCCCACGCCCCACCACCCTAGTCAAGTGCCGCTATTCAATCTGGATGGAGTTGGGGGAATCGATAGGAGGGGTGGAACTTCCCGGGGTGATAGTTTGACGGTATTGACTATAAAGACGGTTGCGCCAAGCAAAAAAGCCCTCGTAGGCGCTATTATCGGCTAACCCTGGGATCCCCTTGCCTTGCAATTCCCTGGGTAAGTTGAGATAGGAACCCTGGGGAAACTGAAGCAGTACACTTAATCCCGCCACGGCTAAATCGGCTAAACTGGGCTGATCCCCGACTAAATAGGGACGATTGGTTAAAATGAGGTTCAAAGCCTCTAAATCCTGTTGTAGCCCCTTTTTCGCTGTATTGATAGCATCTTTTCCCAGACCTACACCCGCCCCCAAAATATCAATTAATTCCCCTGGCATAGAACCCAGCAACAAGCGCATAAAACCGGGAGTTTCCCGGGGTAAAAAAGCGGTACGAAAGTTTTGATTTTGGGCAAAAGCGCCGAGAAAAGCGGTTCTTCCTTTTAATCCCAGGGATTCATCGGCCCATTCTTCGATTAATAAACATTGACCCCGTTGTAGGGGATCTGTGGGGATAATTGGTTTTTCAGGATACTTGCGATCGAGATAAAAAGCAATCTCCGTCGAGTCAGCAATATAAGTATCGCCATCCTTGAGGACGGGAACCTGTCGCTGTCCGGAAAGACGGAATAATTCCAATTGTCCCACCCCCGGCACCACGTCCCTTTTTTTATAGGCAAGTCCTTTATAGTCGAGGATGAGACGGACTTTCTCACAATAGGCAGATAATTCAAATTGGTAGAGTTCTAGCATGGGATGATATGGCCTCTCGATAAATCAGTTTCTCCCTGATTACTCTAACCCTATCGGGCATCGGTCGTCTAAACTTAAAGACTTTACTCCGATTTTGTCCGAACATTTGTACTAAAAAGGAGCCAGGCGAAAAAATCATCGTTTGCTAATTTGAGGAATTAGGCTGGGTACTCTTAGGGAAGATAGACCAGATCCGGCAACCCCAACTCAATAGTGCCACGCTTTTAGGTTAGGATATTTTCAGGCACTAAAAGCGAGGAATAACTTATATATTCTGGCAAGCTGACTCGCGAGAGACCAATAGCATAACGGAGGCGGTCGGCGGTCGGCAGGGGGCAGGAGGCCGTTTTTGTAACGGGGATTTATGCCCCGCTCCCAAAACTTTTCGCCTTAAGGCGAGGTTTTAGACCCGATTTTTTCGATACCGCTATAGCAGAGGCGTGCGAGGGCTGGCTCCTTTCTCGGATCAGAGGTTACTATGCAATTATCCATCGACGTTTTTAATGATGTAGTTCGCTATCTCGACAGCCACGAAGAAAAATTACGGATCAAAAAATTAATCTTTTGTATCTGTAAAAAATATTGGGAAAACGAGCCTAATATTTTGAACAGTGTGGCTATGGAAGACTTGGTGAAGGAGTTAGTGCAACTCAAAACCAATAAAGAACAATTAACTTTTTCTGTTTATAAATTAGTTAAAACCCTCAATCGTCCTAAAGTTTATCTGGGAGTAGCCACGGTTATTATCGAGCAAATCAGTCAATTATATAGTAATATTGCTGCCGCCTACGACAATCAATTATTACTGGTAGAGCCAGAAGTTAACCCTAGCTTCACCACCGTTAATAATGATGTCAACAACGAGGAAGATAATTTATTAAGACAGGTGGTTAGTGGAATAGAAAATCATCGAGAGACAGCGAGAATTCAAAAATTAATGTTTGCCGCTTGTAAAAATCGTTGGGAAAACGATCAAGCGGTGATTAATAATTATGGCTTAAAAAATATTGTTTTAGAACTTCAGCGAAACAATCCCAATTTCCTAAGCTTGCGACCAACTCTCAAGCAAATTGCCGAAAATATTAATAAAAAAGCTCTCTACCTAGCCCTAGCCGATATTATTCTTGCCCAACTAGAGCCTCTCTACGATACTGATAACGATGACGAAGAAGAGGACAATGAGTCAAAAAGTCAAATCTTGAACACTGAAATATTTCATCTAAAGAATGATTCTGATTCTGCGGCTAAAACCACATCTTTCTCCCCCTCTAGAAGTGAACCTGTGGATTTTTCCTCTTCGATCATCAATCTAAATGAACCGCAATTAGTCATGGAATTGCCCTTTGCCGAGCCGGCTTACTCAAATAACAACCCCAGTAATTCCCCACAAATTCCCGCCTACGACCCCTTTGAAATTCGTTTAGAAATTTTCCAGTATGCTAATCCTTTACGAGCCAAAATATTGATTTTCTCGCTCCTATTTCATCCTTGGGATCGGAGCGGTCAAGATTGGTCAACTCTGCGAAGTTATACCCTAGAAGATTTACTACAACAACTCATCCAAAGTGGGAAATCTCTCAAGGATATCGAAATTCAACTATACAATATTGCTCAAACCCAAATGGATACGGATGCTAACGTTCAAACCGCCAGTATTCTGGTGCAAATTTTACAAAAAATTCTTTAATTTTTTACCCAAATTTATCTGGATATTCTACCAATGAAACCCAACGAATTAATTGCACGTTATGCCGCAGGAGAAACTCAATTTAGTGGCTTAAAATTACCCGGAGTTAATTTAGTTGGTGCTGACTTAATTGGCATTGTTTTAAATGAAGCAGATCTGCACGGAGCCAATCTTCTCTTTACCTATCTTAACCGGGCTAATCTCGCTCAAGCTAATCTTGTGACAGCTAATTTAAGCGGTGCTAGTCTCAACCAAGCTGACTTAAATGGGGCAGATTTACGCAGTGCCAATTTACACGGAGCGATGCTACAAGGGGCTAATCTTCGTGATACCGATATAACCCTAGCGACGTTACTTGATGCTAACTTAATCGGGGCGGATTTACGGGGGGCTAATTTAAGTGGTGCTAACCTCACTGGTGCTTGTTTGCGGGGAACAAATATGCGTCAGGAAAAGAAAAATCATAACACTAATTTACAAGGGGCTAATTTCTCCCGCGCCGACCTGCAAGGAGCTAATATGAAAGGGGTTGATCTGGTGCGAGCAAATCTAGTAGGAGCCAATTTAAAGGAGGCTAATTTGTGCAATGTTGACCTCAGAAAAGCGGATTTAACTAATGCTAATCTCCAAGATGCTTTACTTACTGATGCTAATTTAATCGGGGCGCATTTAGTGGGGGCAAATCTAGCGGGAGCCAATTTAGTGCGGTCAAAAATGACCGATACGGAAGCAATGCAGGCAAATTTCCATAGTGCAATTATGACTCAAATAAAATTCGATCGAGCTAATCTTAGTCAAGCTAATTTTCAAGCAGCAAGAATGAATCATGCTGACTTAAGAAGGGCTAATCTTTCAGGAGTTAATTTCAGCGAAGCTGACTTAATCGATGCTTTCTTTGCTAGAGCAAATCTCACCGGTGCCGATTTAACTAATGCTAATCTAACTCGTGCCGAGTTAATGAGTGCTAATCTGATGGGAGTTAACTTCCGCGGTGCAATTATGCCCGATGGCCGGATTAATAATTAAAATTACTTAGGGTTGGCTGAATAAATCTAAAAACCTTGTTGGGTAAGACTTTTAGACTTTTTTTCCCTCAAAAAGTGCCTACCATGGGAGTGATCGGGGGTAAAATCCCTGGACTTTTTCCCTGAAAATTAGGTAATTGACCCCCTCAAAATCGGTAAAACCCTACACCCCACACCCCACACCCCACACCCTGTCCCCACGAAAAACTTTTTGCCGCAAGCCCTACTTAGACATTGTTGTTAGCAGTTATTCTGGTATAATTTAGGGGTAGAATTGAGGGTAGTGTTATGGTTAATCCAGCAATTATTGCAGAAGATATGGGCAAAATCTACACCAGCATTACAGTTATCAATCGAGCGGATCAAATTCGTGCAGAGGATGGTATGATCGCACCGGAACAAATTCGCTCTCTTACCCTAGAAAATGTCTTGGTGGATACGGGGGTAACTACTCTTTGTCTAGTGCCGGAAGTAGTCTCCCGCTTGGGTTTACAGCTTTTAAAAGAAGTAGATATGGCTACGGCTAAAGGGATAGGAAAAGCGAGAATTTTTCGCGATGCTACCTTGATTATCGCGGGACGGGAAGGAACTTTTGAATGTTTGGAATTACCCGGGGGTCAAAACAATTTATTAGGAGTAATTCCTTTAGAAGCTTTGGGATTAGAACCGGATCTTCGCAGCCAAAAATTGCGAGTTTTACCCACAGAATCTAAGGATACTTATTTAACAATTTTATCGAACAAAATAGCTCTATAAAATCACTTTTTGTCTGACTGTTCCTGCTCTTTCAGCTATAGCGATAATCTCGATTTCTTGACCAGAAACTCCCTTAATCACCCATTCCACCGTACGGCGATAATCTAAACCGTGAGCAAGACTACTATATACTTTATTTGATCGCCCTTCTAAGTGACCGATTTCCTGCTCTAATTTTCCCACTATTAAACTCACCTCATCGGCTAAATTTAACTTGACTTGAATGGGACGAACAATCTTTCTTTCCAGTGCCTTTTTACTGGTATAAGTGGGTAAGAATCCCTGATTTTCCAACTGTAAAACCAGATGATAAATACCATTGCCCTCCGACTTAAGATCAAGACGAGAGATAGCTAAAAGAGGTGACATTAAAGCATGGGCAATAGTAAACTGACATTGTTTCTCACATAAATCCGGTAAATACTTTTCTGGGGCATTTTGCCAGACATTTTTAAAGTCCCAACCGCCAATTTCCACCTCTCCCAATTGGGGGTGATGAAAACTTTGCCAATTAATAAAACCCTTTCCCGCTAAATTCTCATCATTCCAATGCTGTAATTTCAATTCATCTTCAAAAGGATGCCAGCGAAACCATTGAATATAATCATCTTTTTTCACTCCCGCTTGGGTGGGTGCATCCCATAACTCCACCGTAAAACCATACCAACCAAAATGATCGTAACCGTAATCATCCATGGCACCGTTAGTCACTTCTTTGGGATGATAACGAAAATCGTGATAGACAGAAACGCATTCATAACCAGTCATTGCTTTTCCCTTATCAGCAATATATTTATACATTTCTAAGTCTTCCACGGGGAAATATTCATCGGGATGGGTGCTATAGGGACGCAACATGACTGCTGAATAGGTATGATAGGTAACGAAGCCATTAATATTAGTGTTATTTGCCCAAAATTCCGCTTCCGCACGGGTTTCTGGCTCCGAAAAAGGAAAGTCTCCGGCCCCTTGTTGTTCCCCTTCAGGAACCCAATAAACGGGATAATTGCGGTTAAAATCCAGGCCCTCTAGGGTGGGGGCAGTGGTAAAATTATAGCCATCGTAATCGCGGATTAAACCTTCGGTGAGCAAAGTGTAAAAAGTTCCTTCAAATTCCTCCGGTTCGCGACGCACCATAATGCGAGGATCCTGTTCAGAAATTTTCCAAGCGCCACAGGTATCTTTTTGGCGCATTTGTAAGATTAAACCATCGCCGTTAATATCTTCAGGATATAGCCCCGGTTTCTCATCCGTGTGGGGATAGGGGCGAATACTCGATCGTAACATATAGGGAGTGGTGAGATATTTTTCTGCTCCATCCACGGCTAATCGCGGCAAAATATAGACAGTGTAATGGTCAAGAAGTCTGGTAATTTGGGAATTATGACCGTATTGGCGCAAAAGATGAGAGATAGTGTAGAGAGCGACGGCAGAGCCGGTTACTTCCCCCGCATGGGTGTTAGCATCAATCCAATAGGCAGGTTTTTCTAAATAGGGGCCTGTGGCTTGATTTGTGAGGGTAGTTAACCAGATATCTCGATTTTCGTAGCTTTTACCGATCGAGGTGAGGCTAATTAAATTAGGATAGGATGAGGCTAGGTTTTTCAGGAAAGAAACTAATTCGGCGTAGGGGTAATAGTGGCTAAAATCAAACATAATCTTCTGCAACTAAAAAAAAGGAGTCTCGGGTTAATTTGAGAAAATATAGGATAATAACAGTAAAAAACTATGGATAGTCAGGATATCGCTCGCTATATCGAAGAAACTAACGGTATTTCTAAGCCTTGGCTGTTGGTGCAATTGCGTCTCAAAAAACTGCAAGAACGTCGTGCCAGTCTTTCCCAACAGGAATATATCCAAGAATTGGATGATATTCAGCAAGACTTAATGAAATTGGGCGAATGGTGGCGAGGAATCGAGTCAGAAGTCTTTAAACCCTAAGCGGTGGCGATAATCTGTAATACTCGCGGTAAATCCTCAAATTCGCCGATGATGCGTTTCACTGGTTGCGGCCAAACCCGGACTAAAGTGGGAATAGCAGAGACATGATTAGATTCCGCTTGTTCTGGATGCTTAGAGATATCGATCACTTTCAGGGTATAGGGATGGTGTAATTCTCGCTCTAGAAGCTGATGGATCGATTCTAGGGTGTGTTTAGTATTGGCATTATTGCCGGAGACAAATAACCGCAAAACATAACCCTTGGGACTAGGGTTAGTATAGTCAGAGTCAGCACTAATCCCCGAAGTTGTTGCGGGGCGCTCCTGATAACGGAGAATCAGATCGTGGGATTGCCAAAGTTGGGGAAACTGCTGACGATAGGTTTCTAAGATAGTGGGATTAGAGGATTGTTCCTGCCAAGGTACAGTAAACCAAGCTCGCTCGTCCGTGGCGAAAATAGCATTTAATAAAGGCTGATAGCGACGGACAAGGGGATAGACTTCGGCTCTAGTATGAATACGGTGACTGTAGGGATCTCGCCAGCGATCGATGGTAGCGGTAAAACTAGGAACTAAAAAATGGGGGGGTTCTGGCAACCCTAAAGCGGACTGGAGAGCAGCGCAGAGATTCAGATGCCAATGAGTTTGTTTATCAGGATCGATACAGTAAATCAGGTCGCCCCCGGGGGTAAACAGGGCGATGCCTTTAAAAATATCGGGCAACACAATCGCGGAAGTGGTCACTTGAGGGGTTCCCCTAGGGAATCAATAGGAGCTTCTATTTTTCTAGACTACTAAACTCTTGACCCCTCAAGGATTTCCTTCAGGGTTTTTCTAGATTCTACCCCGCAGCATCATCGCCATTTCATTGGGAACCGGGGACATTTCCAGGGCGACCTCATCGCTAATCCGTCCCTCTTGATAGAGGTTAAACAGAGATTGATTAGTGGTAATCATGCCATGGTATTCGCCATCTCTCATTAATTCGATAATTTCGTCATTTTTGCCGCTGCAAATGTAATCTTTGACGGTTTCTGTGTTGACGAGAATATCGTGAAAAGCGGTCCGTTTACTGTCGGTGGTGCGACATAAACCCTGGGAAATAATACAAACCAAGGATTCTGCGATCGCCACCCGCATCGATTCCCGTTCCTCGGCAGTATAAAGAGTTAAAATCCGCTCCAGGGTTTTAACGGCGCTGTTGGTGTGCAGGGTTCCCATAACTAAGTGACCAGTTTGGGCAGCTTTCAGGGCAGTATTAACGGTGGATTTGTCCCGCATCTCCCCCACCAGAATAATATCTGGGTCTTCCCGCAAAGAGGCTTTTAGGGCATTATCGAACTCATGGGTGTGTATTCCCACTTCCCTTTGTTTGATCAAACTGCGACGACTTTGATGGACAAATTCGATCGGGTCTTCGATGGTGATAATATGTTTGGGGTGTTCTTTATTTATGTAATCGATCATGGCTGCTAGGGTGGTGGATTTCCCTGAACCCGTCGGACCGGTGATTAAAATCAATCCCTTATGCACATCGCACACATTCCGGAACACAGCCGGTAAGCCCAATTGTTCCACAGTGAGGATTTTCATGGGAATTAGACGCAAAACCATCCCCGGACCGCGCAGACTTTCAAAGATATTAATCCGCACCCTAGCGAATTCGTACTGAGTTGCACCATCAAATTCTAGGTCTTTTTTAAAGCGAAGGATTTCTTCTTCACCGAGGATTTCCCGTAACCAACTATAAAAAGTGTTGATGTCAATTTCAGGATAGTTGAGAATAATCATTTGACCACGATCCCGCATCCGGGGTTGTTCTCCAACTCCTAGGTGAACGTCCGAATAACCCCGATCAAAGGCCATCCGGATCAAATGTTCTAAGGTAGGTTGATTGGGAGCGCGACCCGGCCGGGGTGGGGTTTGGGGAGAAGCAGCCTGACTGGGAGCGCGATTTTGGGGAGGACGTGGGGCGGAAATTTGACCATTTTGCGGCATATTCGGCACGTTTTTGGTCGGTGTCGCCACTTGTTGCGTCATTTCTTCAGTTATCCCCATGCTGATTTCCGTGATTAACTCTGAGGGAGGTATCGGGATGGAGGGAACCGGCAGCGGCTGCAGTGGTCGCGAGGAAGAATTGGGATTTTGACTCATGAGCAATAGGGGGTTTTTTCTTTACTATTCCCCGATTGTACTAACATCCTATCAAATCATCCCCAATTTCTCAATTCCTCACAGACGCTAGATTGAGGAGCAAGGAGCCAGTAGTCTCCGAGTCAGGAGACAGGAGACTCCGAGACAGGAGATTATTTTTATTTATTCTTCCCACTTCCCCACTTCCCCACTTCCCCACTTCCCCACTTCCCCACTTCCCCACTTCCCCACTTCATAATTTATAATTCCCCCTCTCCTATACCTTTTAAACAGGATTTAGACCCCAAAATTGTTACAATCGAGGTTTAGGGCTGATGATTTTGACTACTCAAGTTTGAGTGAGTTTGACTTGAAATATAAAAACAAAAATTACAAGGATAATTTTATTTTTTCGTAACGTTTAAAAAGATCGTTAGTAATTTTAATGGCTTTTTCATTGTGACTGGCCAAGCACAAAGCATATAAAGCGGCCTTCTTAGAATTTTTCATGATAACTGGGTTGCTAACGCAGGGAAAAAGTGTTTTTAATCTTTCTGTATATAAATCTGCTAATCTATCGGCAGAGATTTTGTTACGACTGGCATTAGGTTCTTGATTATCAAACAAATTTAATTGAATATTTTGTGGTGGTTGGTAAATTTGCTCTAGCCAATCTACGTTACCCATTACTTTATTCAACCGTTCTAATGCCTCTGTTTCTGGTTCTTTATCCTTTGGCAAATGCCGAGTAACTCCCATCAACGAAAAGTTAATAAAAATATCGCAAGCTTTAGTTTCTGCTAGTTGAGTGATAGTTTGCCAATCTACTTGTAATCCATAGGGGTCTAAAAAAACAAATGCTCGTTGAGTAAATTTTTTCTTGAGCAATAAATTGGGTATGATATCGTTACATAAAATATCGTTACAGTCGCCCCGACGGACATGAATTTCACGGTCAGGAAACTCCTCACATAAACGTTCTAAACGTTCGGTGCGTTGAGGGGAAGCATCAATAAACCAGTAACCATCAAATGGTGGTTCTGTTCGCAAAGCACGCAGGGGAGAACCGTCAATATATCGTTGTTCATCTTCCTTCGCTGTTGGTCTCACGGAACCAGCAAAAGCGTCTATATAGTAATAAGCTTTAAGCCAAGGTTTTTTTCTGGGATTCTTGGGAGTTTTTTGATTATTCATGATCACAGAATAAGCGTTGAGATACTGAGCGAGTAAATCTAACTTATCCTCAGACCATTTACCAATAATATCTTCGCCTTCTTGCCCTCGTTGACTCATATCGATAACTTTGTTTAGGTCAATGTTAATAAATTATTTTGTTCTTTACTTTTTGAGAGTTTTTTTAGGGAGGAACCTGCTCTGATTGTCCATTTAGCATTGTGTTCGTTCCAAGCAGCAGGCATTTCATCCCAAATACGCTCATCAAGCATTCTACCACCAGCTTTGGAATAGTTACCACCCCATTGCTTAAAGAAAAAAGCGACTTTAGATTCTCTGGTTTGAGCCAAAATTTCCCTAACCCAATCTGGCTCTATGGGACGATGTTGATAGCCTGATTCACCGCCAACAATAACCCAATCAATCAGCGATAAATCCAGATTTAGTGGTCCTAAAAGAGGTTCACAGGAAAGAAAACGTACTTTGGCTGGTACTGTTTTTAAAGCCTCAATTCTATGGGTATATTGCTGACTTTCTACAGAGACACCCATCCAGATATTTTCCGACCATTCCAGTTTATCTGCTAAAGTTGCTAGTTTTTGAGGGCGCTTAGTCAAAATTTGATAAATATGCCAAGGAGTGTCTCGCATCACCGCAAAGATTTCCTGTAAATAGCCAAAGTCTAAATCTTCATGAAAAAGATCACTCATCGAATTGACGAAAATTCGACTCGGTGTGCGCCATTTTTTCGGCTGTTCTAGTCTTTCTGGATGAATAGTAAAATTAAAACCTGTGGGAAAACTTCCTGGAAAACGCATTGTTATTGCTTCTGCATAGCAATGACGACACCCCGGACTCACCTTTGTACAACCAGTGGTGGGATTCCAAGTTTTGTCCGTCCATTCAATACCAGTTTTACTACTTGACATTTTTTTACCAGATACTTCAATATGAGGTTCAACTTTTAACAAAGTATTATAGTACAAATTATCTAAGTAGGATCAAAGGCTGACAAAAATTAATGCTACTGCCTGATCTCTCCCTATCTCCCTCAGAGGCTATAGTAACTGTAATCACCCCTTTAGACCCCAAAATCGTTATAATGGAGGTTTAGGGCTGATTATTTTGACTACTCATTTCTGTTTGATTGTTAGTCTTAGGGGAGGTAAATACGATGAATAGTCTGCCAAGTTCATTCGAACGGGAAAATTTAGGACAATTTTTGTTAGAAAATCTGCAAGATATTACAGATAAACTCGATCAAATTGTCACGGATTCTGATCGGATAATACTGGATAATTTACTACAAGAAACTCAGATTTTACTTGAGCAAGTTAAGGATAACTCTAAAACTTATCAAGCAAGAGCCGATATATTTTGTCAAATTAATCAACTATGGTTTCAGGTATGGAAACAGTATAAGAATGAGGTTTCGGCACTGGAATTAATCCAATATATAGACCAATTTACTAATCAAATTACTGCCTATAATCAATTATTTATCGGCCTTGCTCAGATCAATGAGGGAAAGACTGGTGAGGAAAAAGCCGATTTAATCAGAGTGGTGGAAGGTTTACACCTTCTCTCGGAAACGATAGATGTGTTTATTGATATGTTTGCCGATTCAGAACTAGAGCAAATTTACCAGGGAGCTAAAAATACTCTCTCAATTTCTAATCGTACTATAACCGAATATTTCCAAGATACTGACAAATCTTTAGTCACCCAATTGAGAGCTTATAGTAGTTTAATAATTTTCAGAATTCAAGAGCGATTTAATCCTAAGAATGTATCCTCAGAAACTACTTCTCATTCCCTAGCAGATAATTTCAATGATATTGATGCCTCTACACAAAATTTAACAGGTTTGGTCGATTTGGAAACTGAAAAATCTTCGTCTGAAAACTGGTTAGATAATCTTTCTGGATCAATTTCTGATCAGGAGGATTTTGAGAAAGCATTAGAATATGGGCGTGTTTTTCGTCAGAATGTATCCTCAGAAACTACTTCTCATTCCCTAACAGATGATTTAAGCGATCTTGATCCTTGGACAAGAGACTTAGTGGGGGTTGTCGATTTAAGACCAGAAGACCCAAAAGAATCGTATATTGATTATTTAGTGGAGAAGTATCGGTGAAACGAGTCTTATTCGACAGTGATGTATTGCTAGATGTTTTGGGTAAGCGTGAACCACATTTTCCAGCATCTGTACAAGCATTAAATACAGTTAAGACAGGTAAAACTCAAGGATATATTTCTGGTCATGCTGTCACTAATATTTATTATATTTTGTCTAAACAAAACGGAAGGGAAAGCTCAAGAAAATTGGTGATAAGTCTTCTAGAGAACGTAGGTTGGGTTGAAGCATGAAACCCAACACCCGCTCATGTTACCCTACCACTAACCCATCCTACAAACTTTTTGGCGCAAACCCTAACTAATGCTTCGGTAAACGTAAACCATCCGATCGCATGGGGATTAAAATCTGAGTTAAACTGCGTAATTGTTCGGCCGTTCCCATACAAATTAACAGATCCCCGGCCATTAATTCCGTATCGCCAGTGGGTCCCCCAATTAGCGTACCATCAGCGCGACGTATAGCCAAAACTAACGCCCCCGATCGAGATCTTAAATGTGCTTGACTAAGACTTAAACCCACACAGGGACAAGTCCTGGGATCGATTAAAAATTCTTCCATATAAAACGATCGATCGGTTCCAGTTAAAATCCCATCAACAAAATCCATCACCTGGGGTCGTAGGGCTGCAGCCGCTAATCTTCTACCACCGGTAATATAGGGAGATACCACCGCATCGGCCCCGGCCCGTTGTAATTTTTGTACTGCTTCCTCGGTACTGGCCCTAGCAATGGCGCGGATTTTCGGATTAAGAGTTTTAGCAGACAAAACTGTATATAAATTCTCCGCATCGGAAGTTAAAGCGGCCACAATACAAATAGCGCGTTCAATTCCTGCCATTTGTAAAGATTTATCTAAGGTGGCATCTCCTTGAACAACAATATAATTTAATTCTTTGGCCCGATTTACCTGTAGGGGGTCTGTATCAATAACTACAAAAGGAATATTTTCGGCGTGAAATTCGATCGCCACCTGTCTACCTGTGCGACCCAAACCACAGATGATATAGTGTTCTGATAGTCGATCGATCACGCGTTTCTCCTGTCTCTGTTTGAGTCCCTCTTGAAAATAGCCTTGAATTAAAGCTTCGGTCAAGCGATTAACAATATAACCGATCGTGATTACTCCCATCACGATCAAAACCATTGTAAACAGTCGTCCCCGTTCACCTAGGGGATTAATTTCGCCAAAACCGACGGTAGCGAGGGTACTAATCGTCATATAGGCCGAATCTAGCCAACTCCAACCCTCGATCAGATGATACCAAAGCGTACCGAGCAAAAACACCACAATCAGGGCAAAAATTCCCCCGATTAATTCCTGACGCAGCCGACGATATTTATCTTCACTGATAGACAAGCAAAATTCACCCCTAAGACTGTCTAGTAAATTACAATAAAATCAGTTTTTAATCTAAATAACCCGTCCTTCTCAGACGGATTTGATTATAATTTCCCCTATCTCAAGGTTGCGATTCATCTCCCGTTAGAGCCGCCCTTGCTTAACGGGAGTCCTCTCGCGACCAAAGTGAAACTAACGCGGTAGCGTTTCCACTTTCGAGGAATTTCGCTAGAATACAGAAAGCGGTAAAGCGCGTAAGGTATCACGGAAACCTCCCGCTCCTTTGTACCTCGGAACAAATATCGCCCTTGAAAATGTAATGGTGACGGGTCAAGCAGCATAGAAGCTTAACGGCTAAGGTCAATTCTGCCCACAAATAAAATTCAGAGCCGTCCGCCGCCGGGCAGTCGGTAGACGTTAAACTAAAACGCTTGTGGATTCGGTCTGACGGGGGCATAGTCTTCGGATTGTGTCTAGTTAAGAGGAGTAGAAGCAAGAATCTCCCGTCACAGCCTAGCTTGACGGCGAGAGTGTCAAGTCTAATCGCGCAGGAGTTCCCCAGTGAGTCCAGAAACCCTTTTAGAACCAACCCTAGTTGATCCCACTCCCAATTTAAACCCGAATCAACCCTTCGATCGAGATAGTTTTAACAGCTATGTGATGAATACTTATGGTCGTTTTCCCATTGCGATCGCCAAAGGGTTAGGCTGTCTTCTCTGGGATACTTCCGGCAAACAATACCTTGATTTTGTCGCAGGAATTGCCACCTGTACCCTCGGTCACGCACACCCCGCTTTAATTGAAGTGGTTAGCCAGCAAATCCAAAAACTCCATCATGTCTCGAATTTATACTATATTCCCGAACAAGGGGAACTAGCTAAATGGATTGTCGATCATTCCTGCGCTGATAAAGTCTTTTTCTGTAATTCTGGTGCGGAAGCGAACGAAGCAGCGATTAAATTAGTACGAAAATATGCCCATACGGTGCTAGATTTCCTCGAACAGCCAGTTATTTTAACTGCTCACGCTAGTTTTCACGGTCGGACTTTAGCTACCATCACCGCAACCGGTCAACCGAAGTATCAAAAAGACTTTGAACCCCTGATGCCGGGGTTTGCCTATATTCCCTATAATGATATCGAAGCGGTGGAAAATGCGATCGCTGATCTCGATGAGGGTAATCGTCGTGTGGCTGCGATTATGTTGGAACCCTTGCAGGGTGAAGGGGGAGTTCGTCCAGGGGATATCGAATATTTCCAACGTTTACGGCAAATTTGCGACGAAAATAACATTTTGCTTGTCTTTGATGAAGTACAGGTGGGAGTCGGAAGAACTGGTAAACTCTGGGGTTATGAGAATTTAGGAGTGGAACCGGATATTTTCACTTCTGCTAAGGGTTTAGCGGGTGGTATTCCCATCGGTGCGATGATGTGCAGAAAATTCTGTGATGTGTTTGAACCGGGTAGTCATGCGAGTACCTTTGGAGGTAATCCTTTCGCTTGTGCCTCAGCTTTAACAGTATTACAAACCATTGAACGGGATCATCTTCTCGAAAATGTCCAGCAGCGAGGGGAACAGTTACGCAGCCGTTTACGCGTGATTGCTTCTCAATATCCCCATCTATTTGTCGATGTGCGCGGTTGGGGTTTAATTAATGGTCTGGAAATTAATTCAGAAAGTGAGTTGGTTTCATCTACTATTGTTAATGCAGCCTTGGCCGAGGGTTTATTAATTGCCCCCGCAGGTCCGAAAGTCCTCCGTTTTGTACCTCCTTTAATTGTCTCGGAAGCAGAAGTAGATGAGGCTATGGATAAGCTAGAAGTTGCTATCGCTAAAGTGGTTTAATTTCAGTTATCAGTTATCAGTTATCAGTTATCAGATGTAAGTTTTAAGTTGACAGTTTCCAGAACGTAGGTTGGGTTGAAGCATGAAACCCAACGCCCGCTCATGTTACGCTACCGCTAACCCATCCTACAAATAATTGTGCCTACCTACTTATGAGTCAATTATTTTTGAGCTTTATCCCCCTAACTGTCACTTTTTCACTGGACTAGGGGAGGATGAATTTACTCTTGTTCGGGGCAAATAAAATGATCACTTCTGAACCTATTTATTCTCTCCCTAAAACCCCTCCTTTAGAAAATGGGGATCAACTAAGTCGCCAGGAATTTGAGTGCCGTTATCAGAACCTTTCTGAAATAAAAAAAGCCGAATTAATTGAAGGAATAGTTTATATGTCTTCTCCTGTGCGAGTGCGGAGTCATGGAGAACCTCATTCTGATATTTTAACTTGGTTAGGGGTCTATAAAGCTGCCACAATTGGGGTGATGTCTGCGGATAATACTACTGTGCGTCTGGATGCAGATAATGAAGTACAACCAGATGCTTTACTAAGAATTAAAATTGCTGGACAATCAACTATTAGTGATGATGATTATATCGAAGGTGCGCCGGAATTAATCGTAGAAATCGCCGCTTCTAGTGCTTCCTATGATCTCCACAATAAATGGCGAGTTTATCGTCGTAATCAAGTGCAAGAATATCTTGTTTGGCGAGTTTATGAACGTCAATTAGATTGGTTCCGATTAAATGCTGGAGAATATATTAAACTTGAACCCGATAGTCGAGGGATAATTTACTCGCAGGTTTTCCCCGGTCTTTGGTTAAATGTTAATGCTTTATTAGCGGGTAACTTGGGACAGGTTTTGACAGTTTTACAGCAAGGTTTAGCCAGTCAAGAACATCAAGATTTTCTGAAAATATTATCTCAAAAAACTAATAACTGATTTATGTGGCATCCTGACGCTTATCAAGCTTTAATTGCTGAAGATTATCCTCAAGTTGCGGCAATCTACGAGGAACTAATCGATAACAATCCTGAAAATGTTTCTGACTATTGGTACTTGGGAGTTGCCTATCTTCTGCAAAATTTAGAAGCAGAAGCGCAGGTAATGTGGCAAAGTATTTTAAGCGAAGGTAATCTGGAACAAGTTAAGCAATGGCAAGCAGGATTAGAAGCAGTTTTAGACGCAGAAGCGCGACGACAACAAAGAAAAGGTGATCTGGCAGCTGTAGAATATTTTCGCTATCATCTACAGGAAATTGTTCCCAAGTCAATTAATAATTTATTAGCTTTATTCGACTTAGCTTTAGATTTAGAAATATTTGATCCTGAAGAACTACTTAATTATCCTATTCAAGAGAATCTCAGATATAATCCCGATCGAGAATTGCTTTTAAATGTAGTTCTCAAAAGTCTTTTATATCCCCATGAATTAACTTTAGATTTAGCTCAAGCAAGTTTACCCTACCTAGAGGAATTAGCCGATAGTTTTATCCCGCAAGCTTTTCAGATAGCAGCACGAGTCACCAACGAGCAACAAAGTCCCACTTTTGGAGTGGAAATTATTAAACTT
Organism: Microcystis flos-aquae FACHB-1344; assembly: GCF_014698375.1. Lineage (NCBI taxonomy): Bacteria > Bacillati > Cyanobacteriota > Cyanophyceae > Chroococcales > Microcystaceae > Microcystis > Microcystis flos-aquae. The sequence continues at coordinate 16,931 of NZ_JACJSW010000181.1, forward strand.
TGTCTGCAATTAAGACCAAATGATCTGAGTCTTTTGGAACAATTGGTTAACCTCTATATTTTAGCAGAAGACTTTGATAATTCTTTGATAACTGCCTATCAATTCCGAGAAATTTGTCTAACTCCAACCCTAAAGTTATACAGTAATTATCTGATTTTGTTAATACTTTTGCGCTGGGGAGTTTGGCAAGAAATTGATCATATTTATCAAGAATATCATGATTTATTACAGGAATTAACCCGTCAGAAAAATATCACTTTAGAACCGATTATTAAAACTAGCTTTCTCAATGTTTCTAGTCCCCTACCCTACCTAGGCGATCGAGCTTTAGCCAATCGACAATTAACTAATCGCATCGCCGAAATTTTCCTTGATAATAATAGTTTAAAAACTTCTTTGGTTACTATCAAAAAATCTCAAAAAAAACTGACAATTGGTTATCTTGCCAGTACCTTAAAACATCATTCCGTCGGTTGGTTAAGTCGTTGGTTAATTCACCATCATGATCGAGAAAAATTGCAAATAGCCATCTATACTATTAACCAAGAAGAAGATGAAATTACCCGTCAATGGTTCCGGGATAGCCGAGATATTATCCGTCATTTTCCCTACGCTCAAAATCCCCTAGAAGTTGCCCAACAAATTCAACAGGATCAGATAGATATTCTAGTAGATTTAGATAGTTTAACCCATAATCTCACCAATCAGATTATGGCCCAGAAACCCGCAGCAAAACAAGTGACTTGGTTAGGTTGGGATGCTTCTGGATTAGCAACTATTGATTACTATATCGCCGATCCCTACGTTTTACCCCAGCAAGCGGAGGAATATTATCGAGAAAAAATCTATCGTTTACCAGAGACATATTTAGCAGTGGATGGTTTTGAAATCGGCACTCCCAATCTCCGTCGAGAAGATTTAGAAATTCCCCCCGATGCTACCATCTATTTTTCCGTACAAAGTGGCATGAAACGCCATCCTGATACCATTAAACTTCAGATGAAAATTCTCGCACAAGTCCCTAATAGTTATTTTCTGATTAAGGGAGTCGGTAAGACTGAAAAAATTCAAGAATTATTTACTGAAATAGCGATTCGGGAGGGAGTTAATCCCCAAAGATTGCGGTTTTTACCGAGAGATATCGATGAATATACCCATCGCGCTAATTTACAGATTGCCGATGTGGTGTTAGATACCTATCCCTACAATGGTGCTACCACCACCTTAGAAGTTTTATGGCAAGGAATCCCTTTAGTTACATTGGTAGGAGAACAATTTTCCGCCCGCAATAGTTATACTTTTATGATTAATGCTGGTATTGAAGCCGGAATTGGCTGGAATGAGGCAGAATATATCGACTGGGGAGTAAAATTAGGACTCGATCGCTCCCTTCGTCAAGACATCAGCCATCAACTGTTAGGAAATCGTGACACAGCCCCGCTCTGGCAAGGGAAAAAATTCGCTCAAAATATGGAAAATGCCTATTTAAAAATCTGGGAGGGAAGTTGATATTGACATCCTCGCCGCCCTAAAAGTGCGGCGATTCCTAAACCTCACGATTTAAGTTTCTGCTTCCACCACCGTCGCATACCACAGTTAAAAAACCATGTACTGTCTTACACAGAGTCCACAGACTTTCGCCCCATTTCAGAAGCCCGATTCCGTGTGTCCCACGGTACGTTGACCGCCTATAGCTTCTTGTACTTGTTGCGCGCGACTTTTTACCCGGCCAAGCTTTTCTGGTCGGAACCCCCTAAGCCGAGTTTTCAAGGTGCTGCGCCGTCCACTTGGTTTTCGAGACTGGCCTTTTAATTCTAACGTAAAGCCAACCTAGAACGGCGGGGTTTCAGACCCAAAATTTCCGATGAGAAAGTTATCCGCAATCAATAAAGTATCGAATCGGGGCAAGAAAAATTCAACTAAGAGGAGTTTAACTGATGACAGCCGCAACTGAAAAAGATTTAAAAAGATTAGAGGATTTAATCATCGGTATTGCCAACGGACAAAAGGCGATCGAAAACCGACTAACCACCCTGGAAAACCGACTAACCACCATAGAAAACGGACAGAAGAATTTAGAGTTAGGGCAGTCGGAAATTAAAGGCGATATCCGAACCCTAGACGCGAAGATAGAGGGTTTAAGCGATCGAGTTAAAGTTATAGAGAACGCGGCGGGGAAAACCACCGATCTCGCCGAAAAAGTTGGGGAATTGAAAAACTGGAAACAGATCGGAGTAGTGGTGATCACCGCTGCGCTCAGTTCGATCCTCAGTGGTGTTACGGGTGGGGTAATCGGTTGGCTAATCCGAGCGGCGAAAGTTAATCCCTAATGGCGTTGCCGAATCAAGAATATGAATGCTGATTTTGCACCCGTCCACCAGCCAACCTAGTCCTAGGTTTTAAAAATTGCCCAAGAAGACAGGTGATAATTATCGCCAAAATACTCTAGGCAGTAACCTAAATAACCAACCCTAAAAAAACTCTCTGCTACACTTGAGTCAGTAGATGCACCCTGATGAAAAAGGAGAGTCAAAGAAAGCTCTCCTTTTTTTTTGAGAAAGCAATCCCGGGGGGATTTAGCCGCGGTTAGCAGGTAGTTTCGCTTTGCGCGCCATGTCTTTGAAACCATTCAAACTTGGACCAGGGCGACGGCGAGACAGACTAGGAGTAATCAAGTATTTTGTCGCAAATTCCACTTCTTGCGGCTCTACTTTACCGTTAGTAGCGGCTACGGGTGCCGGTGCGCTCACAGGAGCGGCGGGAGTTTCTTTTACTTGCTTTTCTTTCTTAACAGAAGTTTTTTTGGCTTTTTTCTCGGCTACGGGGGCGGCAGCAGACTCCACAGCAGGGGCAGGCGCTTCCACAACAGGCGCGGCTGCTGCCGTGGTTGCTGTCGCTTTTTGTTCACCATCGGTTTCTTTTAGTTCTAGGTAAAAGTCAGATTTTTTGCCACCAAAGAGATTTTTTAACATCGGGGATCACTCCGAGAGTTGGGAAAATGTAAAAGACTAGGTATTTTAAAATTTATCATTGACCGGGATCAGGCAGCAAACAAGATTATTCTCTTGACGATTTCCCTCTTTCATCTATTTTTCTCTGGATAATCCCTACCAGAAAAAGTGGTTAAAAACAAGTTAAATTTACAAAAATTAACAAAAATCTAGAACGAGAAACCCCGACGCAAACAAGGGCAAAAACTGCTAGAGACGTTGCTGACAACGTCTCTAGATTATTGATTGGGGATTTGGTCGGATTTAGCTGGCTGCGGGTACACGGCTGCCGCTAACTCCGGGGACAGGACCACGACGAATGTTGGTTTCCGCTTCGATGGGAACGAATTCAATATGATTGAGGAGGGTAGTAACGAAAGCAAAGAGTAAAAAAGGCAAAGAGAGGACGACGACTAACCCCACGGTAGCGAGGGCGAAAATTTGTCTAGTGCTACTCCAAAGAGCTAGAGTGGAAGCGAGAGTAAGAAAAATAACGATTAACCAGACGATTATTTGTCCGTAAATATCTCCGAAGGTGAGGGTGCAAACCATGCGATAGTTACGAAAATCCTTATCCATAACAGTAAACCCGTAGATAGTCAGTTATTGTTTCAGGGTAAGTCTATAATTGTCAGCTTGGTCAATATTTAAAGGTTTTTATAAACACTTGTTGATAAATCTTTACAATTCTGCGCCGAGCGGGTGGCCAAATCTAGAGATAAGAGCGGTATTGTTTGGTTGTCCTTCCGGAAAACTAAGTTGATATTATAAGAATTGATAAGAATTGCTAAGAATTACCAAAAAACTGGCCAAAATTTTGGCGAACGCTCTTTACAATTAAATTATAAAGGCAACGAGGAGCAAGCCTAATGAAAACTTTTGTTGAGCGTTATCGGTCTTGGTTTAATTGGACAACCCTAGCCATGGTTGTTCTCGGTTTCTGGTTAAGTGCCAGTTTCGTCATCGATTTAATCATTCTCCCCAGCTTATCCGTAGCTGGCATGATGACACAAAATGGCTTTGCCAGTGCTGGTTACTTGCTATTTGGCATTTTTAACCATCTGGAATTAGTTTGTGCGGCGATTGTGCTGTGTAGCTTTGTTGTCTTCCACCGCTATCATACCTTAATCCATCTCCCCGAACATCGATCGCTTCTATTCGCCGGTGTTCTCTTAGTAATCACCCTAATTTACACCTATTTTCTCACTCCCAATCTGAGTGCTATGGGTTTACTAGCTCCCGTTACCGCGTCGGGAATGTCGGGAGAAATGATGTCCTTGCAGATTGGTTACTGGTTTCTAGAAGTGGTTAAAGGTTTGATAGCTTTTACCCTGTTGCGCTGGTGTTGGCGAGATGCCTTTAAGTTGGCTTAGTTTTTGATGACAAGCGGGGTTCAACCCGCTTTTTTTAGTTCTAGCAATATAATCCGCCTATTTGATTCGTGAACGGAGAGGCAGTACAACTGGCGAATCCAAGAATAGAGGTGGTAAATTTTTTACACTTCATTTAGGCGCACTAGGGGATTCCATGATTGATAACGAACAGGTTTAATAACTTGCTAAGTGGGTGGGTGGAATTAAATATAAGATGAACGTAGGTTGGGTTGAAGCATGAAACCCAACGCCCGCTCATGTTACGCTACCGCTAACCCATCCTACAAATAATTGTGCCTCCCTACTAAGAAAAAATCTAGGGGATTCCATGATTGATAACGAACAGGTTTAATAACTTGCTATCTAAGCATAAATCAGTTACAATTCTTGCAAATTAACTTCGTCTGTGAGGAAAGCTGGAAGTGTTGTTAAAAAAAGCCAAAAGAAACGGCCGTATAAGACACATATTTTCTGGAGGAATTTTGATCACATCCTGTGTGGGGACAGCCATACTTTGCGATCGGGTGAAGGCCCTTCCTTCCCCCTTAGACATTGACGCTGCTTCTATTCGGGTATCCCAGGAAAAAATTATCATTAATTCCCCCGTAGAATTAGAGAGGACAGAAAGAGTTCTGACCACCAATTCCTTCTCGACAACAGAGGGATTAGCCGATAGTAATCTGCCCTCATCCTTAGAAAATAAACTAGGGAAATCTTCCCTCGATACTTTAGCAACAGAAAAGACCAGGACAATTTCAACCCTAGAAGAATGGAAGGCGAATCTAGGGACAACGCAAGCAAGTCAGCTTTTACCAGCAGGAGTTAATAACTCGCCAGAAGTCGAAAAATGGCAAGCACAGGCATCTACCCCCGTTGATCCCAATATTTCTCCCGAATTGCAGCGTTTACGTCAAGATTTCCTGATTGAGGAACCGCGAACCCTTTCTGCGAAACTGGCGGAATTTGTGGTTGCCCCTAGTGCCAGTATTTCTACTCCCATCGGTTTTGGAGCGAATTTTGGGCAGATTTTCGGTGGTTTCGGTTTCCAGTCGAGAACCCGTTTTACCAATCAAGCAGATGGCGGGTTAGCCCTAGGGGGCGGTTTGGGAGACCCCCAGAAAATTGTCGGTTTGGATGTAACTCTGGCGATTTTGAGCCTTTTTGGTGATAATGCCGGACGGGGTAGTTTTAGCTTTAAAATTCACCGTTCTCTGCCAGAAGGTTTTGCTGTGGCCCTAGGATTTGAAAACGCCATTCGCTGGGGTGAGACAGATGCCGGTAGCAGTATCTACGGGGTGGTGAGCAAATTTTTTCAGTTCACAGAAACAACGAAAGAACCCTTTAGTCAATTGACGCTCTCTTTGGGTGTTGGTGGTGGTCGTTTTCGCTCGGAAGGAGCCATCGAAGATGGGGTAAATTCGCTGGGTGTCTTTGCTAGTGCTGGTTTACGAATTGTTGAACCAGTCTCGGCCATTGTCGAATGGTCGGGTCAAGATTTAAACGCAGGTATTTCCCTGATTCCCTTCCCGAAAGTCCCCTTGACGATTAACCTTGCCGGTGCTGATTTAACGGGCAATGCCGGGGACGGCGCTCGCTTCGTCATGAGTATCGGCTACAATTACTTTTTCCCCCGTTAGTCGGTTTTTAGATTGTTAATTTAGCTTTTTGAATGAGGATAAAGACCATGTTGATGAAATGGTTGACTAATTGGCAAGTTTCCTTAGTGGCGGCGGTTTTGCTGACCAATGCCCTAGTCTCTCCCGGTATGGCGCAAACCGGCAACCAATCCGATGCCACCGGACCAATTCTTTCCACTGGGGATTTTGCTGGTCAAACTTTCCCCACCACCACGACGGTAACGGGATTTCAGGGGGGAGAACCGGCTCAAATCGCTGTTAATCAGGCGGCGGCTTCTCTGAATATTCAGTTAGCTGATAATAATTTAACCTCCCCCACGGGTACCCCGATTCCCGCAGCCGTTCAGGAATTGCTACTGAGCATCTTAACAGGGGATGCACAGGCGGGTAATAATATCAATGCTGTCATTGCCGCTCTTTACTCAGCCCCCGGCGCACCGCCTTTAAATGTTATTGAAGACTTATTGGCCAGCTTAGAGAGACTGACCAGGGATGAGAAGGTAGTTCCAGCTAAATTGCTGGCGGCGGTGCAGGCCTATAATGCGATGATTTTAGCCAGTAACGAAGAGTTTCTCCGCAATCCCCCCGCAGAACTACGAGCAATTCAAGCATCCTTAGTTAAATTGGTGGGACTCACTATTAGCTAACCCGCATTTTCCCTGCTGACTTTACCATAGTCTTCTCGGATTAGAGGGCTGTGGTGAAGGCTCCACGGTGGGCGCGGTGGTTGGCTGTGAGGGAGTTACAGGAGGGGTATTTCTTCCCCCTAAAGATTCTTGGAGCTTGTCGCGCAGTTTTTTGGCAGTATCGGAGTTAGGATTAATTTTGAGAGCTTGTTCGTAGGCAGCGAGCGCCTCTTGGGGGCGTTTCCAGTAGGTCAAGACCAGACCTTTCCCGTACCAAGCTTGATAGAGTTGAGCATCGAGTTGCAAGGCTTTTTCATAGGCGGCATAGGCGAGGGCTAATTGTCCTAACCGCCACATTTTATTGCCTTGATTAAGCCAGTTTAGGGGATTAGTATCGTTCTTATGGGGAAATTCAAAAGCCTTGTATAATTCATCCCCAATTTCTTGCAAAGATAAGGCATTGGGGGGCGAATTTTCGACATTTATCTGCCCTTGAATGCCAGACTGGGGTGCTAATTTCAAAAAAGTAGTGATGGGAATAGCGAGACTAAAGCCAATTGGCACGGGAACCTTGGCGATTTTTTCGGCTTCATTTTGTCCGTGAACCGCGATGACTCGTCCATTGAGATCCAACACTGGACCGCCACTCATGCCCCCATAGGTGACACTGGTATAAACTATCTCATACCCCAACTCCGGGGGAAATATTTTCAGCAAGGGTGTAATGTCCTTGGGCAGCACTTTCCCCACATTGAACAATCGTTTCCGCTTGCCGATAAATTTCGGATCCGGCCATCCAGAAGCAAAAATAAATTGTTCGTCAGCTACTTGATAGTTAGCCAAGGTCGCCAATTGATAATTTTGGTCGCTCTGAAACTGCACGAGAGCTAGATCTACTCCGGGTAATTTTTTGATGCTATTGTAATCGAGCGGATATTTCTTACCATCCCAGGTAATAATTTTTAGTTGATCGTAATAGAACTTGCAGGCATCTCTAGCATCTTTACAGATCACATGACTGGCAGTAAGAACAGTATAAACTTTTCCTTCTTTGGCAATAATTGATCCAGAGCCATTAGCAGTAATTTTCCCATTCGCCCCCTCTTCTTCTGAGGGGATTAAAACGGTAATCTTTTCAGCAATTTTTTCTATCTGCTCAGTTGTTGATGCCTTAGCAATCTGAGGAGAAACCACAAACACCGCTATACTAACTAGGGCGGCGGAAATTTTCAAGAAATTGTTGCTCATTCTGGTTTAAAAATACAGTTGAGTGGAATTTACCAGAGGGGTGTGGGAGCGGGATTCTTTTCTCTTGGGGTTGACGAGGATGGAGAAGGAAAATCTTCCCAGAAAGTGGGTTCTCTATGGGTGGGAAGCGGTGGGGGTGAAACTGAGGGCCGTTGCCGACTGGAAGCAGATAGAGAAGATGACCCCGATTGTAAAAAAGTCCCGATAGGAATCGCCCAACTTAATCGACTCATTTGTTCCCACAGTGCCGGTGAAGTCACTGTTCCATCAGCAAAAACGTAGGATTTACCCCAGAGAGGATAAGCATGAATCCCGTTAATGCCAATAACTTTACCTTGCCGATTCAGCAGCGGTCCGCCACTCATGCCATTTTTAATCTTATTGGTGTAGCCGATTTGGTAGCCTCTCGAAAAGGATTTATCACTCAAAAGCGACACTTTACCCAGGGTGAAGGTAAATCCTTGTTCTGTCGGGCGATCGCCATCGTAGGGAAAGCCAGCGGCGAAAACTTCATCTCCGATAGCGAGATCATCGACATTAGCCAAATCAGCAATAGAATAAACTTGGCTACTGCGAAAAGAAATTAAGCCTAAATCATAATTATTCAAGCGAATTGTTCTGACCAACTCACCCCGATGTATCTTGCCGTCAGGGGTTTGTATTTGCCAACCCCGAGAGCGATCCCGCCCTAAAACATGGTCATTAGTGAGGACTTTGTAGGAAGAACCCTGCTTTTCAACTAAAATGCCCGAACCCCAGCCTTGCCCTGATAACACCTTAACAGTAATTGCTCTGGCTAACTGACGCAGCTGTTGTTCTGAAAGTTGTTGAGAGCTATGGGCATTGGCCTGGTTAGGTTCCAGAGCAGGAGCATAGCTTTGCACAGCAAGCAAAGGTGTGGACAGTCCCAATAATAAACCGCCCACACCAGCCAAAATTCTTTTTATCGCCCGACTCACTTGATCACTATGCTCCTATCTATAGAACTAGAAAAGTTTACCAAACAGCGGGCGTTGGGTTTCCTTGCGTCAACCCAACCTACCTTATCTATAGAACTAGAAAAGTTTACCAAACAGAACCGCCTGATGGTTTTTGGGGGGGTTGTTCGGGAGAAGTCTCCGGCAGTGGAGAGGGGGACGAACCGGTGGCAGGATTTGTTTCCACGGGAGCATTTTCTAGGAATTTGTTGAAATGGACAATGACAGAATCCGATGAGCTTTCAAACAAAGGCTCGGTTCTGGAACCCTCCCGGAGGTCGAATAGCTGTGCGATTTTCTCGGTTGCGTCTTCCCCTTTCTTGAGGGTAAATAATAGGTTATCGCGATTTGCCCGTTCTCGTCCATTACTAGGGGAATAGATGACCGGCAGACCATTGAGATAGCCAGTGGTAATAATATCAATTCCGCCTGGTCGAGCGTAAAGGGTATTGAATCGTTTAGTTACTTCTAGACACCGTTGCTGGGGAGTGTAACCGGAACCGCTAGAATAACGAGAAACCCAACGAATCACAGCTTTGCGTTCATTAGAGCCGACTTTGGCATAGGTTGTGGGAACTCCTACATAGGGGCCTGTCACTGGTAAAAGACACTCGAATCTGGTTTGAGCTTGGCTCGGTGATTGTAAGGTCAAGGCAGCTCCTACACCAATCAGACCAATAGTCAGAGTTTTTGTCAAAGTTTGTAATGTCATTGTCCTTATTCTAATCCTGCAAAGGGACTCTACTATACACTTCAAAGGTAGCTATTATCTCTCCGCAAAACCAACAAAAGCAAGGCTTTTGCAACAATTCTTATTTTTTGGATTAGCTTTTCTTCAAACTCCTTTAAGAGAGCAATCAGATGAGTTCGTTTACCCCAAAGCAGACCAAACTTCTAACTTACTGACCACGCGACGAATCACCTCATCGGTAAACTCACTCATGGTCATTTGGCCCCCTAAATCGGGGGTTTTTTTGCCCTCGTGAATAGTTTCAAAGACACTTTCATAAATTGCCCTGGAAGCTTTACGCGCTTCGTTAGTTTCGATATAACCTAACAAAGCTGCCGAGGCTAAAATCATCGCCATGGGATTAGCGATATTTTTGCCCTCTAAAGCGGGGGCAGTGCCGTGGGGAGCTTCTGCCATAATAGTTTTAACCGCTAATGTCTCCTCATCAAATCCCAAAACTAAACTTTCGGCCCCGGCAATACTGCCATAGAGTTGCAAGACAAAATCGGATAATAAATCGCCATCGCGATTAAGTGCTGGAATCACCAAAGCTTCGCCGTCGGTTTGTAAAAGTAGGGCAAAAGTTGCATCAATTAACAGGGGTTGATAACGCACTTCTGGATGTCTTTGGGCTGCTGCGTCTAATTCCTCTTTAAACATCCCTTCGTAGGTGGCACTAACGGTGAATTTTGGGCCGCCAAATACCCGCGCCCCGGTTTTTTTGGCGTGTTGAAAGGTAAACTCGGCCACGGCGCGACTGGTAGCCCTAGAAATGCGCGAGGTGCGATAGGCAATTTCATCGCCAGTGGTGCTGGTTTCTCGCCATTCTCTGGCCCCGTAGGCATCATCAACGGCCATGCGGACAATGGCAATGGGAGAATAAACGCCCCCAATCGGACGAATACCGGGGATACGGCGACCGATGCGGAGAATTACCTGAGAATTCATTGCTTCTCTTAAAATAGCGTTAGGACTGCCCACATCTCCTTTGATTTCTGGGGTAATAGTGGCAGCTTTGAGAGCTAATCCGGTTTTTAGAGTCGCTTCGGCGGCCTCGTGAACCACTTGGTTGTTACTCTGGCGACGTTGGGCTAAACTAAGATCAAAATCGGCAAAGTTAAGCGGTTGACGAATTATCGAGGGTTGCAATACTCTCAGGGCTTCTAGTAATAGTTCTTCTCCAGTTTGGTCGCCGTGCATGACCACAATGGTGGGGATATTTTCAGCCATAATTTTTGAGTTTTAAGAAAAATTTTCCAGTATATGTTAATGCTTAATTGGCTGGTTAATCGGCTAAAAAAGATACTTTTTACCTTAATTAATTCTGTAATTTTATCAATCTTGTAAGTAGCTGGTTATAATTAAATTGAAGATGGCTCCCCCCTTAATCCCCCCTTAATAAGGGGGTGCATCCCACATTTGCAGAAATACCGACAATCAGCAATTATCAGTGACTCTTAAATTATTACAGATATATCAGCAGCTGCCTGTAAGCATCTCACCGAAAAGCTAATGCGCTCCGGGGTTTGGGTAGGGCTGTTTCATTCTCCCATCAGAATATCAAAAGTAAAAGCGATCACTGTCTTTGTAAAATGATAAGTGACCGCCAACTTTTTAAATATATGTTGAGCTTAATAGAAAAACTGAAACAAGTCAAGGACTTTCGGAAAGATCAAGGAAAAAGACACCCTTTATGGATAGTATTAGTAGTAATAATACTGGGAACAATGCTAGGATACTCAGGTTAGAGAGAACTGGGAGAGTTTGCTAAAAATAATCGGCACAGGCTCAGTCAAGAATTTAATATAATTCCCGAAAGAGTCCCATCCTATTCAACAATTAGAAGGGTAATGATGGGAGTTGACTGGCAGAGTTTGTTAAAAATGTTTAATGAATGGGCATTAGAAGAATATGGACAAAGAGATGACATAAATTGGCTAGGCATAGATGGAAAAAGTCTCAAAAACACCCGAAAAAATCCTAACAATGAACAACAAAATTTTATCATGTTTGTCTCATTGTTTAGTCAAGAAAGTGGCTTAGTATTACAATTAAAAAGAATCGAAAACAAAAAAGGGTCTGAAATCGACGAAGGTCAAGCTATAATTCAGGATTGCACTCTCGAAAATAAAGTTTTTACTGGGGATGCTTGGCACTGTCAGAAAAAAACAATCAGCTTAATAGCCAAGAGTAAAAATGATTATGTTATCACCGTTAAAGGAAATCAGAAAAATCTTTATCAGCGAATACAAGACCTGAGTAATTCCTCAAAGCCAGAAAGTTGTTTTCTTGAACAAGATAATAGTCATGGACGAAAAATATCAAGAAAAATAGAAGTTTTTAAAGTGAGGAAAAATGAAAGACAAGGGTTTGAAAATCTGCGCCGAATTATTAAAGTAGAAAGAAGGGGTAGTCGCGGGGATAAAACGTATGAAGAAACAGCTTACTATATTAGTAGCCTAACCGAATCCGCTCAAGTATTTGCTAAAATTATTCGAGGACACTGGAAAATAGAAAATCAGTTACATTGGGTAAAAGATGTAATTTTTGAGGAAGATAAAAGCGAGATAAGTGATTTTCAAGCGGCCAGCAATTGGTCAATTCTCACAACCATAGGATTGAATCTTTTCAGAGGTTTGGGTTTTCTCTCAATAACAGAGGGACAGAGGTGGTTAGCTGAACGTTGGGAAAAACTGATAGTTTTATCGACGTAAGAAGCAGAAAAATTATACCAATTCTCCAAAATGTGACTACAGATAGGCTAGAATATCATATTAGTAGAGTTAAAGGAAAAATATGGCAGGAGTTTATAAGATAGAAATATCTGAAAGTGAAGCAGAACTCAAGGAACTGCTTAGAAAAGAAAAAACTGGTTCAGGAAAAGAAAGAATACAAGTATTGTACTTGTTAAAGACAAAAAAGGCAAAAACGGTGACAGAAGCCGCGGAAATGC